>NZ_PNOZ01000049.1:0-47870 GCF_002879555.1 Verrucosispora sp. ts21
AGGGGGGTCAGGCGGAGGCGTGGGTGAGGGGTTGCGGGGCGGCCTCGTCGGTGGTGGCGGTGATGAGCGCGGCCGCGTCGGCGCGGCGGTGGCGCAGTTCGATGGGGAGCACGGCGAGGGTCACCAGGGCGCCGATCGCGCCGATGACGGCGAAGCCCCACAGCGGGCTGGAGGCGTCGATGATCGCGCCGGACAGTGGGGCGCCGACGGCCATGCCGAGGGTGACCGCGGAGCCGTGCAGGCCCATCGCCTCGCCGCGGACGGTCGCCGGAGCGAGGCGGCTGACTGCGTCGGAGGTGGAGGCGAGAGTCGGTGCGCAGAGCACGCCGGCGGGGATCAGTGCCAGGGCGAGCAGCCACCAGTGTGAACCACCCAGCCCGACCGGGATGGTGAGCAGGCCCAGCACGCCGATCAGCGCGACCGGTGAGAAGGAGCGGCGGGCGGCGCCGTAGGCGAAGCCGCCCACCAGCGAGGCGACCGCCCAGACCGCGAGCACCACGCCGGTGAAGGCGGTGTCGCCGTTCTCCCGTAGCGCGGCGATGATCGCCACGTCGCTGCCGCCGAGGACCAGGGTGGCCGCGGCGCTCACCACGAAGACGGCGACCATCCGGGAGGTGAGCCACTGCCGACGGGCCAGCCTCGGCTGCGGCCCGACGGTCGCCTCGCTGGCGCTGCGTACCGGTGGGTTGAGCAACCACAGCACGACACCGGAGACGACGATGCCGGCACCGACCAGGTAGAGCGTGAGGCGGGCCGAGATGGTGGTGACACCGACCGTGGCGAGCGCCGGGCCGATCATGAAGGACAGCTCGACCGACATGGAGTCCAGCGCGTACGCCGGGCGTCGCTTCTCCACCGGCACCAGCGCGGCGATGGACTGCCGGATCACCGAGAAGATCGGCAGCGCCAGCAGGCCGGCCACGAACGCGGCGGGCAGCAGCAGGGGGTACGAGAGCATCGGCGCGGTGGACCAGAAGATCCCCTCGACCACCACGGTGAGGACCAGGACGGGCCGCAGCCCACGGCGGTCCACCAGCCGGCCGAGCAGCGGAGCACCGATCGCCGCACCGACGGTGATCGCCGCGCCGACCAACCCGGCCGCGCCGTAGCCGCGCCCGAGATCCTGTACGACGTAGAACGTCAGCGTGATCCCGGTCGCGGTCAACGGCACCCGGGCCAGGATCGCCACCAGCAGCAGCGACCGCAGACCGGGCAGGGCGAGCGCCTCCCGGTAAGGCTTCATGTTCACGTCGGTCCGTACCTCCGCCGGTCATCCTTGACCTGTGCGGCGGCGACCGCCAACGAATTAGCGCATCATGCGGCCCTGATCACAGGGGTGCCGTGCGTGGTGATCCCGGCTCCCTCGAACGCGCGCAGCGCGACGTCGAGGGTGTCCGGAGCGACGGCTGCGGTCAGGTCCAGCAGCACGGTGGTGGCGAAGCCCTCCTGTGCGGCGTCCAGGGCGGTGGCGCGTACGCAGTGGTCGGTGGCGATGCCGACCACGTCGACCCGGTCGACCTGGTGCCGGCGCAACCAGTCGGCCATAGTCTCGCCGTCCCCGGCATGGCCCTCGAAACCTGAGTACGCGGCGGCGTACTCGCCCTTGTGAAAGATGGCCTCCACCCGGTCGGTGGCCAGCTCGGGGTGGAACTCCGAGCCGGGAGTGCCCACCACGCAGTGCTGTGGCCAGGTGCTCACGAAGTCCGGCGGATCGCCGAAGTGCGCGCCGGGGTCGATGTGGTAATCCTTCGTCGCCACCACGTGATCCCAGCGGTGCGGCTCGCTGGCCAGCAACCGGGAGATCCCGGCGGCCACCCCCGCGCCGCCGGCGACGGCGAGCGAACCGCCCTCGCAGAAGTCCTTCTGCACGTCAACGATGATCAGGGCGTTGGCCATGGACCTGCTCCTCTTACTCGGTCGGTACCACGGTGACCGGAATGGCCGGGTCACCTGCGGAAAGCTTCAGGCCCTCCCACGGGATGGAGATCAGGCACTGCCGCAGGTGATCCCGCGACTCGTCAAGCGTCGGCAGGGCCACCGGCTCGCCGCCGGTCAGGTACGACCGTTGCAGCAGCCGGTCGTTCGGGTGCCGATCCGGCACCCCCTGCGGGACGATGACCTCCTCGGTGGCGGTGCCGGTCGGCTTGTGCCGGCGCACGGCGACCTTGCGCCCGCCGATGGTGGCCTTCTGCTCGGACCGCTTCACCACCGGGCGTCCCTCGACCTCGACCAGCTTGTAGACCAGGCCGGCGGTGGGCGCGCCGGAGCCGGTCACCACCGAGGTGCCGGCACCGTACATGTCGACCGGCTCGGCGGCCAGCGCGGCGATGGCGTACTCGTCGAGGTCACCCGAGACGATGATCTTGGTTTCGGTGGCGCCGAGCGAGTCCAGCAACTCCCGGGACTGCTGGGCGATGACCGCCAGGTCCCCGGAGTCGATCCGGACCGCCCGCAACTCCGGCCCGGCCACCTCGATCGCGTTGCGGATGCCCTGGCTGATGTCGTACGTGTCGACCAGCAGCGTGGTCTGGCTGCCCAGCGTGGCGACCTGTGAGGCGAACGCGGTCCGCTCGTCGTCGTGCAGCAGGGTGAACGCGTGCGCGGCGGTGCCGGCGGTGGGGATGCCGTACCGCTGCCCGGCAGCCAGGTTGGAGGTGAACTGGAACCCGGCCAGGTACGCCGCACGGGCCGCCGCCACCGCGGCCTCCTCGTGCGCCCGGCGGGACCCCATCTCGATCAGAGCGCGACCTCGGGCCGCGGTCACCATCCGGGCCGCGGCGGCGGCCACCGCGCAGTCGTGGTTGAGCACCGAGAGCACCACCGTCTCCAACACCACGCACTCGGCGAAGGTGCCGGAGACGGTGAGGATGGGCGACCCGGGGAAGAACAACTCGCCCTCGGCGTACCCGTCGATGTCGCCGGTGAACCGGTAGTCGGCCAGCCACGCGGCGGCCGGTTCGTCCACCACGCCGGTACGCCGCAGGAAGTCGATCTCGGCCGGGTCGAAGCGGAACTGGCGGATCAGCTCGATCAGCCGCGCGGTGCCGGCGACCACGCCGTAGCGACGCCCGGCGGGCAACCGGCGACTGAACACCTCGAAGACGCAGTGGCGGTGCGCTGTGCCGTCCCGCAGGGCGGCACTGACCATTGTCAGCTCGTAGTGATCGGTCAACAGCGCGGGACGAAGGGTGTGCACGCCATCAGCCTAGAGTTCAGGTGCTCGTCGTGCCGTCGTGCCCCGGGATCGTCCGCAATGCCGCCTTCAACTCCGCACGACCGTTGAGCCCGAGCTTGGTGTACACCCGTTGCAGGTGGTTCTCCACCGTCCGGGCGGAGAGGAAGAGTTGTTCGGCGATGGCCCGGCTGGTTTCGCCGTCCGCCGCCAGCCGGGCCACCTGCCACTCCCGCTCGGTCAGCGCCGGCGTGGCCGCCCGCAGGGCCGGGGTTTGCACCAGGTCGCAGCAGCCGAGCAGGACGGCGAGCCGCTCGCTGGCCACGGCGATGTCCGGTGAGCGGCGCTGCCGCAGCAGGTGCACGGCCCCTGCGGCGGCCTCCGCGGCCGGCAGGGCCAGCCCCAGGTCCATGAAGTTGTCGGCGACCGAGAGCAACTGCTCGGGTGAGCCCTCGACGGCCGCCCGCGCATGCCGGGCCAGCAGCGGAGGCAGATCCCCGTCGACCCGCTCCGACAGCTCCGCCAACCGCTGGGCGACGGTGCGCCGGTTGTCGTCGGAACAGGTCGGGCCGGTCGCCGCGCCGGCCTGGCCGAGGCGTACCAGGTCGTGCAGGGCCAGCACCTCGTGCCCGGTGAAGCCGTCGGCACGCAACCGACCGACCAGGTCGTGCAGGTGTGCCACGGCTGCGGGCAGGTCACCGCCGACGGCGAGCGCCGCCGCCCGGGCCTGCTCCAGCCACGGGTACAGCACCGCCATGTTCGGCGCGTGGATCCGGTCGGCCTCGGCCATCGCCTCGGCCGCCTGCCGGGCGTCACCGCGCAGGGCGGCGGCCTGCGCCCGCTCGGCCTGGGCCAGGCCGGCGTACACCCGGCTGGTCGCCAGGATCGCGCAGGCGCCGAGCGCGGCCTGCAGGGCGGTGTCGCTGCGCCCGCGCAGCCGTGCCGCGTACGCCCGCAGGATCGCCAGATATCCGCTGCCGAGCCGGAAGTCACCCGCGTCGGCCAGGTCGGCGAACTCGTCCGCGACCAGCCGGTCGATGCCGGCCAGGTCGCCGGAGAGCGCCAGCCGGGTGCCCCGAGCCAGCTCCACCGCGAGTTGCAGGTACGGCATGTCCGCCCGCCAACTGGCCGCCTTCGCCTGCACCAGGTCCACCGCGGTGGCGCTGCGGCACAGCTGACCCTGCACGGCTTGGAGGTGGGCGATGGTGCACCGGGCCAGCTCACGCGCGGCGGTGCTGGCCGCCGGCCGGTCCAGGACGCCCTGCGCGAGTCGCAGTGCGGCCGGCGCGTCCAGTCGGTGCAGACGCATGATCCCCTCGAAGGCGCGGATCCGGGCCTGCGCGGCGAGATCGGTCAGGCTGGCGCCACGCTCGGCGATCTCCTCGACCGTCGACTCCTGACTGAGCCCCCAGTAGCTGACCATGCCGCGGGCGGTCAGCCACCGGCTGAGCCGATCCTCGTCGTCGCTGTCGGGAGCGACGGCGTCGAGTACACCGAGCGCCTCGGCCGGGCGGTCGGCGAACATCAGGATGGTGGCCAGCAGTTCCGCCGCGTTGAAGCCGCCGTCGGCGTCGAGTGCCGCCCGCGCCAGCCGGGTCGCCAGCGGTACGTCGTACCTGGCGAACGCCTGCCCGGCGGCGGCGACAAGCATCGACGGATCCTGCGCGGTGCCGGAGTCCAGTCGCCAGACCGCCACCCGCAGCAGATCCTCCCGCCGCCGTTTACCGACGCTCTCCAACAGCTCGGCCAGGTCCGCCTGCAACCGACGGGTCCGGCTGACCGGGCACTGCCGGCGTACCACCTCGCCGTAGAGCGGATGGGCCAGCCGGACGTCGAGCCGCCGGTCGGACTTGACCATCGTGATCAGTCCACGTTCCTCGGCGGTCTCCACATCGGTCTGACTGGCGGCCTTGTAGAGCAGTTGGAGCCCGAGCGGCTCACCGAAGGCGACCAACTCGACCACCGTGCGCACTCCGGGGTTGAGCTGGCCGATCCGGATGTCGATCAGATCCGTGAGGCTGGGGGCGAGCTCCAGCCGCCCGGTCCAGGTCCAGATGCCGTACCGCCTGGTGAGCTCCTCGCTGCCCTGGGCGGCGTGCACCAGCTCGCGCAGCAGCAGCGGATTGCCGGAGCTGAGTCGGCCGAGCCGGTCCGACGAGCCGCCGTCGACCGGGCCACCGAGGATGGCGGCGAGCAGCCCGGCGGTCTCGGTCGGCGCCAACGGGCTGAGCTCGGCGTGCTCGACCAGCCCGTCCGTCCACAGTGCCCTGATCGGCAGCGGGATCTGCTCACCATCGCGCAGCGTGCCCACCACGCAGGCGTTCTCGGAACGGGCCACCAGGTGCACCAGGGCCGCCGACGGCGGATCCAGCAGATGCGCGTCGTCGACGGCGAGCACGATCCGTCGACCGGCGGCCTGCTGCTGCAACACGTCGACCGCCCACCGCAGGATGCCGGCGGGCGAGAGCCCTTGCGGCTGCTCCACGGGAAGGACCTGCACCAGGCCACCGAAGGGCATCGCCGCAGTGGTGGCGCTGGCCGCGATCCACCAGACCGCGTAGTTCTCGGCGGGCAGGGCGGCCATGCCCTCCCGCAGCAGGCGACTCTTGCCGATGCCGGCGCTGCCGCTGAAGAACATCCCCCGTCCCTGCGGGCCGGTCACTGCCGCATGTAGGCGGTCGAGTTCCATCGTGCGGCCCACGAAGCTCCACGGAGTCATCCGCGCAGCATATCGACGTTACTGCGCGCCGGCCGGTAGCCCGAGCGGGTGAAGTTGAGTAGTGCCACAGTTACCGCTGAGTACCCGATCTGTCTCGTTCACGACGCTGGCGGCCGTACTCTTCCGGCATCCGGATGTCGCCACCGGATGTTCACGCGGCCGGTGTTGCCGGTCGCCTTGCCACGGAGGCCGCCGCCTGATGAAGCCGGGCCCTCTCCATCGCCTGGGTACGACCGACGGCGCGGTTCGCCCATCGGGCGCCGGTCCGTTTCCGGAACGCCTCGGGGTCAGCGCCACCAGCCCGCGCGAGCCGCTCGCGGTGATCGCCGCCGGTCCGGCCGGCGCCGGCCGCACCAACGTGCTCGCCGCGCTGCTGGAACTCGACGCCGCCATGCTCACCACACTGGCCGGCAGTTGGCTGGTGGTACGCCATGCTCTACAGCCCACCCGGGCCGCCTTCGTGCCCGGCTACCGGCAGTCGCACTCGTACCGGGTGGACCTGCCCACGGTGGGACCGGCCCTGGCCCGGCCGCCGCGCCGGGTGGAGCTGAACCTCCCCGAGCCGTTGCTGAAGCACTTCGCTGTGGTCGACACGCCGGACACCGCGACGATGGGCCCGGCCGGCGAACGGATCCTGCTGGACGCGGTCGGTCGCGCCGGTGCCCTGCTCTTCGTGATCGCGGCGGACCAGTCCTTCAGCTCCGCCGAGTTGGACCTGCTCGCCGAGATCGCGGGAACCCCGGTGCGGGTCTTCTTCGCGGTCACCCCGGGCACCGGTGGGAGCCCCACGATCGATCCGGCCGCCGTCGACGCATGCCGGGCCGCACTGCTCGCCGCCGTGCCGGGACTGGCCGACGCCCGCTGGTTCCCGATCATCAACGGCGAGGCGGCCGACCTGAAGCGCGCCATGGTCGCCTGGGCCGCCGACGAAGGGCTGTGCCGTGCCAGCGGCGAGCCACCGGAGTTGCCCGGTACGCACGGTCGGGTGCCAGTGGTGGCGGACCCGGGGGCCTGGTCCGAACAACTCGACCGGCAGTCGCGTGCGGCCGCCCAGCGGATCCGTCAGTGTCTGGCGCTGGAGCTGGCCAAGGTGCACCTGCGCGTGGTGCAGGACGTCCTCTTCGGCGGCGGCTGCGCCGGCCTGCCCCAACTGGTCGACCGTGAGATGGAGGCGTTGTCGCTGCTGGCCACCGCGCAGTGCGACCACGCCGTACGGGTGCTCGTCGACGACATCGCCGGTCGGCTCTTCGGCGGGCCGTTGGCGGCCGGCGTCCGGCAGCGGATCTACCAGGCCGTCGCCTGGAGCATGCCGGAGCACACCGCCGGGCCGGAGCTGGAGCGGGTGCTGCTGATCACCAGTACCGCGGGTGTCGCGGGGCTGAGCGGCGCCGCAGCGATCGACGCGCTGTCGACGTACCCCGGGCCGGCCCGCAGCGAGGTGCTTCCGCCGGTGGCGGTGGCGCTGTCGGGTGGCGGTGGCGCTGTCGGGTGGCTGCTGGCAGCACTGGCGTACTCCGGCGAACAACGACCCGGATGCGGCCCGGGCCTGGGCCCAGCGCGCCCTGCGCGAGATCGAACTGGAACTGTCCCGAGAGGTTGCCCGCCGTTTCGAGGCGACCCGCATTTCGCTCGGCACGGTGCTGTCCGATGCTGCCGAACACGGCATCCTGCTCGCCTGACCGCCCGTCGGGGCACCCGGTCGGCGGCCCCGACGGGGTGTCCGCGGGCGCTGCCGGAAGGCGGTCCGGCGTTCCGGTTCCTCGGTTCCGCCGATCCGGTGGCACGATGGGGGGCATGGCGGCTCCACAGGTTGCACCGGTCGAGACTCCGGCCACCGATGAGGTGCCGGCTTCGGACCGGCCGTGGGTGACGATCGTGTGGGACGACCCGGTCAACCTGATGAGCTATGTGACCTGGGTGTTCCAGAAGCTCTTCGGATACAGCCGGGAGAAGGCCGAGCAGCTGATGCTGGACGTGCACCACAAGGGCAAGGCCGTGGTCTCCAGCGGTGCCCGGGAACGCATGGAACACGACGCCTCGCAGTTGCACGCGTACGGGCTCTGGGCGACGGTGGACCGGTCGTGAGCATGTTCCGCCGTCAGGGCGACCGGTACGTCGCCAGCCTGGCCGTCGACGAGGTACGCGTGCTGCGCAAGGTCGCCTCCGAGGTGGTCGGCCTGCTCACCGACGGGTTCGACCACACCGATCCGGTGGTGTGCCGGCTGTTCCCCGAGGTGTATCCGGACGACGCGGCGGGGACCGCGGAGTTCCGCAGATACACCGAAGGTGACCTGAAAACCGCGAAAATCGACCAGGCCGGGGCGATTCTGGCGGCGCTGCCCGGCGAGGGCGGTGGCGAGGTACTCCTGGACGCCGAGGCGGCCGAGGCGTGGCTGCGCGCACTCAACGACGCCCGGCTGGCGATGGGCGTACGGCTGGAGATCAAGGACGGGACGGACCTGGGCGCCGAGCTCGACGACGCGGTGGCCGAAGATCCCTCCTCCAGCCGGGTGTTCCAGCTTTCGGTCTACGCATACCTCGGCTACCTCCAGGAATCCCTGCTCAACGCCTTGATCGAGTGAGTGTGACCCGCGCCGCCTCGCGGATCGCCAGCGGCGGGCGCTAGGCTTGGCGACGTGCTGACCATCGACCGGTCGATCGTTGACGCGATCGTCGCCCACGCCCGTCGGGACCACCCTGACGAGGCCTGTGGCGTGGTCGCCGGCCCGGTCGGCAGCGACAAGCCCACCCGGCACATCCCGATGGAGAACGCCGCCCGCTCGATGACGTTCTACGAGTTCGACTCGATGGAGCAGTTGCGGGTCTGGCGGGAGATGGACGATCGGGACGAGGAGCCCGTCGTCATCTACCACTCGCACACCGCCACAGAGGCGTACCCGTCACGTACGGACATCGCCTTCGCCGGCGAGCCGGGCGCACACTATCTGCTCGTTTCCACCCGGGAACCGGACACCGAGGAGATTCGCTCCTTCCGGATCGTGGACGGGGTGGTGACCGAGGAGCCGGTGCGGATTCTCGACGCCGGGGTGGATCCGCACGCCGTGCAGTCCTACATGTTCGGGCAGAGCCCGGCGACGGTCGACTACGAGTGTTCGGACAGCTGATCCCAGCCCCGCACACCCTTTCCGGCACGTCACCGAGCACACCTGATCAAGGAGTAAGACATCATGGCCATCGAAGTTCGCATCCCCACCATCCTGCGCAGCTACACCGGCGGCGCGAAGGTCGTCGAGGGCAGTGGCGACACCCTGAGCGACCTGCTCGCCGACCTTGACTCCCGGCACGCCGGGCTGCGGGCGCGGCTGGTCACCGACGCGGGCGCGCTGCACCGCTTCGTCAACGTCTACGTCAACGACGAGGACGTACGCTTCCTCGGCGCGCTGGACGCCAAGCTCTCCGACGGCGACAGCGTCACCATCCTGCCGGCCGTGGCCGGCGGCGCGTTCGGCTTCGCCGCCGCCGCGGCGATCGCACAGCACGGCGCCGCCGCCGCGGCGATCGCACAGCACAGCCGTACGCCCGTCACCGCCGGCTGAGGCGAGCGGCGATGGCGCGGTACGAGAGCCTGCTGGACGCCTGCGGCGGCACACCTCTGGTGGGCCTGCCCCGACTGTCGCCGACGGTGCCCGAGGGGGCGCCGCCGGTGCGTCTGTGGGCCAAGCTTGAGGACCGCAACCCGACCGGCAGCATCAAGGACCGGGCGGCGTTGTTCATGGTCCGGGCCGCCGAGGAGTCCGGCAAGCTCCGCCCGGGCGACACGATCCTGGAGCCGACCAGCGGCAACACCGGCATCTCCCTGGCCATGGTGGCGAAGCTGCGCGGTTACCGGCTGGTCTGCGTGATGCCGGAGAACGTCTCCACCGAGCGGGTGCAGTTGCTCCGGATGTACGGCGCGGAGATCATCTTCTCGCCGGCGGCCGGTGGCTCGAACCAGGCGGTCGCCACCGCCAAGCAGATCGCCAGCGAGCATCCGGACTGGGTGATGCTCTTCCAGTACGGCAACGAGGCCAACGCGCGGGCGCACTACGAGACGACCGGCCCGGAGCTGCTGCACGACCTGCCGACGATCACCCACTTCGTGGCCGGGCTGGGCACCACCGGCACCCTGATGGGGACCGGCCGCTACCTGCGGGAGAAGGTCGAAGGCATCCAGATCGTCGCGGCCGAGCCGCGCTACGGCGAACTGGTCTACGGCCTGCGCAACATCGACGAGGGATACGTCCCGGAGCTCTACGACGCCACCGTGCTCAACCGGCGGTTCTCCGTGGGCACCCGGGACGCGGTGCTGCGGACCCGGCAGCTGGTCGAGGTCGAGGGGCTGTTCGTCGGCTTCTCCACCGGGGCGATCCTGCACGCGGCGTTGGCCGTGGCGCACGAGGCGGTCCGTGACGGTCGCCGCGCCGACGTGGCGTTCGTGGTCAGTGACGGCGGCTGGAAGTACTTGAGCACCGGGGCGTACGGCGGCACCCTCGCCGACGCGGAGGAGGCCCTGGAGGGGCAGCTCTGGGCCTGACCTGTGCGGAAAGTGACGAGTTCGAGGGCCATCGGCGTGCCGCCGGTGGCCCTCGTCCGTCGGCCTGGACTGACTGGCCACTCAGCCAACGTCGACTCGATCGGACGGCCGGGGTGGGTGTCACGTTGGTGACAACTTCCAGCGGATCATTCTTGCCTTCGCATCGGCGGGCGTAGGCTGCGCAGCGTGGCGTACGCGTCGGTAGTGATCACCGCCGGAGCGGTGGCCCGGAAGATCACCACCTACCGTGACAGCGAGACAACTCGATGCGATTGACCGTCCTGGGCTGTGCGGGCAGCTTCCCCGGACCCGAGTCCCCCTGTTCGGCCTACCTGATCGAGGCCGAGGACTTCCGGCTTCTGATCGATTTCGGCCCTGGCTCGCTGTCCACCCTGCAGCGTTACGTCGGGTTGCACGCCCCTGACGCCATCCTCCTGACCCACCTGCACTGCGACCACATCCTCGACGCCACGTCGTACGTGGTGGTCCGCCGGTACGCCCCGGACGGCCCGTACCCGCCGTTGCCGGTCTACGCCCCGGCCGGCGCTCCGGAACGGCTCGCCACCGCGTACGGGCAGGAGGGCGGCAGCGTCGAGGACGTCTACCAGTTCTACGCACTGGAGCCCGGCACCTTCCCGATCGGCCCGTTCACCGTCACCGTCGACCGGGTGCTGCACCCGATCGAGACGTACGGGGTGCGGCTGGAGCACGACGGCCGGGTGCTCTGCTACTCCGGGGACACCGCGCCCTGCGAGGCGTTGATCAGGCTGGCCCAGAACGCGGACACGTTCCTCTGCGAGGCGAGTTACCTCGACGGCGTGGACAACCCACCGGATCTGCACCTCACCGGCCGGGAGGCGGGCGAGGCGGCGGCCAAGGCGGGCGTCGGTCGGCTGCTGCTGACCCATCTGGTGGCCGCCTGGGGCAGCGAGGCGCACACCGTCGCCTCCGCCGCCGCCGCGTACACCGGGCCGCTGGAAGTGGTCCGCCCCGGCGCCACGTACGACATCTGAACCGCCGGACGGGCACCGGGGGACGGTTCGATCACGGCACCACATAGGGTGCAGGCATGGCGCGACCTGACGGGCGGCAGCCCGACCAACTCCGTCCGGTGACCCTCACCCGAAGCTGGAGTACCCATCCCGAGGGATCGGTGCTTGTGGAGTTCGGTGCGACCCGGGTGCTCTGCACGGCAAGCGTCACCGAAGGGGTGCCCCGCTGGCGTCGTGGCTCCGGGCTCGGCTGGGTCACCGCCGAGTACGCGATGCTGCCCCGGGCCACCAACACCCGCTCGGACCGGGAGAGCGTCAAGGGTCGGGTCGGTGGGCGTACCCACGAGATCTCCCGGCTGATCGGCCGCAGCCTGCGCGCCGCCATCGACCTCAAGGCGCTCGGCGAGAACTCGATCGTGCTCGACTGCGACGTGCTCCAGGCCGACGGCGGCACCCGGACCGCCGCGATCACCGGGGCGTACGTGGCCCTGCACGACGCGGTCAGCTGGCTCGCCGTCCGCAAGGCCCTGACCGGCACCCCGGAGAAGGTGATGCACCGGTCGGTGGCCGCGATCAGCGTCGGTGTCGTCGCCGGCGAGCCGCGCCTGGATCTGTGCTACGACGAGGACGTGGCCGCCGAGGTCGACATGAACGTCGTCTGCACCGGCACCGGTGACTTCGTCGAGGTGCAGGGCACCGGTGAGGCCGGCGTGTTCGCCCGCGACCAGTTGGACGCCCTGCTCGACCTGGCCACCGTCGGCTGTCTGGACCTGGCCGAAGCCCAGCGAAAGGCTCTCAGCTCCCTGTGAAGCGCGAGGAGTGAGCTTGCGAGCCCCGCAGTCGCAAACGAAAGGTCGCCCCTGTGAAGCGCGAGGAGTGAGCTTGCGAGCCCCGCAGTCGCGAACGAAAGGTGGTTCTCTATGAATAAGGTGCTGCTCGCCACCCGTAACCGCAAGAAGCTCATCGAGTTGCAGCGCATTCTCGACGGCGCGCTCGGCGCGCACCGGATCGCCCTGGTCGGGTTGGACGACGTCGAGGCGTACCCGGAGTTGCCGGAGACCGGGCTCACCTTCGGCGAGAACGCGCTGATCAAGGCGCGGGAGGGCTGCCGGCGTACCGGGCTGCCGACGATCGCGGACGACTCCGGGCTGGCGGTGGACGCGCTCAACGGCATGCCGGGGGTGTTCAGCGCCCGCTGGGCCGGTCGGCACGGGGACGACGAGGCCAACCTGCAACTGGTGCTCGACCAGATCGGTGACGTGCCGGACGAGCACCGGGGCGCCTCCTTCGTGTGCACGGTGGCGCTGGTGCTGCCCGGTGGCAAGGAGCATCTGGTGGACGGCCGGCAGCAGGGTCGGCTGCTGCGTGCGCCGCGCGGCGACGGCGGTTTCGGCTACGACCCGATCTTCCTCGGTGACGGTCAGGACCGCACCAACGCCGAGCTGACCCCGCAGGAGAAGGACGCCATCAGCCACCGCGGCAAGGCCCTGCGCGAACTGGCCGCCCTGGTCGCCAAGGTCCTCTGACCCCGCGAAGTCCGCCGCCCCGCCCAGGTCCGGTGCCCACCTGACCCCGCCGAAGTCCGCCGCCCCGCGAAGTCCCGCTGAGCATCGGGATCTTGGTGCGAAACCGCCCCTGGAGGGGCGCTGCCGTACCAAGATCCCGACGGTGCCGAGGTCCGGGGAGCTAGTCGAGGGTGCCGATCTCGCGTTCGATGGCGGTGCGGAGGGTGGGGGTGGCGACCACCTCGCGGGCGGCTTCCATGAGCGGGGCGAGGAAGACGTCCGGGCCGGGCTCGCCGGCGATCTCGCCGAGGGCGGCGATGGCGGCCCGACCGGCCGGTGACGGGGTCAGCGGGGCCCGCAGTTGCAGTCCGCGTACGGCGGCGAGCAGTTCCACCGCGAGCAGGCTGGTCAGGTTGTCCAGCACGGTACGCAGCTTCTTGGCCGCCGCCCAGCCCATCGAGACGTGGTCCTCCTGCATGCCGCTGGTGGGCAGCGAGTCCACCGAGGCGGGTGCGGCCAGCCGACGGTTCTCCGCGACGATCCCGGCCGCCGTGTACTGGGCGATCATCAGCCCGGAGTTCACCCCGGCGTCGGGGGAGAGGAACGCTGGCAGGTCACGGGAGCGGGTCACGTCGAGCAGCCGGTCCACCCGGCGCTCGGCGATCGCGCCGACCTCGGCGGCGGCGATGGCCAGGAAGTCCGCGGCGAACCCGAGCGGGGCGCCGTGGAAGTTACCTGTCGACTCGACCCGGCCGTCCGGCAGCACCACCGGGTTGTCCACCACCGACAGCAGTTCCCGCCCGGCCACCGTACGCACGAAGTCCAGGGTGTCCCGGGCTGCGCCGGCCACCTGCGGGGCGCACCGCATCGAGTAGGCGTCCTGCACGGCGTGGTCCACGTCGTCGCGGTGCGAGTCCATCACCGCCGAGTCCTGCAACAGCCGGTGGATGTTGGCCGCCGAGCGGCCCTGCCCGGGGTGCGGGCGGATGGCATGCAGCTCCGGCAGGAAGGGCCGGTCCGAGCCGAGCATCGCCTCGATGGCCAGCGCGGCGGTCACGTCGGCCATGGTGAACAGGTGCGCCGCGTCGTCGACGGCCAGCAGCAGCATGCCGAGCATGCCGTCGGTGCCGTTGATCAGCGCCAGCCCCTCCTTGGCGGCCAGCTCGATCGGGGCCAGCCCGGCCCGGCGCAGCGCGTCGGCGGCGGGCAGCCGCTGACCGTCGGGGCCGAGCACCCAGCCCTCGCCGAGCAGCACCAGGGCGCAGTGCGCCAGCGGGGCCAGGTCGCCCGAGGCACCCAGCGAGCCGTGCTCCGGCACCCACGGGGTGACATCGTGGTTGAGCAGGTCCACAAGCGCCGAGGCGACAAGCGGACGGACACCCGAGTGGCCCAGCGCCAGCGAGCGGACCCGCAGCAGCATCATCGCCCGGACCACCTCGCGGGGCATCGGCGCACCGACCCCGGCGGCGTGCGAGCGGATCAACGCGTGCTGCAACTCGGCGCGGCGTTCGGGGGCCACGAAGGTGTTGGCCAGCGCCCCGAAACCGGTGGAGACGCCGTACACCGGGCGGCCGGCGGCCTCGATGCCGTCCACGATGGACCGACTGGTCGCCATGGCGTCCAGGGTGGCCGGGTCGAGGACGACCTTGGCGGCGCCCCGGGCCACGGCGAGCACGTCGGCGGGACATATCCCGGTGGGCTGGATGGTCACGGTCATCGCGGTACTCCGTTGTGCAGGACCTGGCGGATCAGTGGCACCCCCGGCCGGTAGGCCAGGTGCAGGTGGGACGGGGCGTCGAGGATGATCAGGTCGGCCCGGGCGCCGGGCCGCAGCACCCCGATGTCGCCGCGGCGCAGCGCCCGCGCGCCACCGGCGGTCGCCGCCCATACCGCCTCCGCCGGGGTCATCCGCATCTCGCGTACGGCAAGCGCGATGCAGAACGGCATCGAGGAGGTGTACGACGAGCCGGGGTTGCAGTCGGTGGCCAGCGCCACTGTGACACCGGCGTCGAGCAGTCGACGGGCGTCTGGGTAGGGCGACCGGGTGGAGAACTCGGCACCCGGCAGCAGGGTCGCGACGGTGGTGGTGTGTCCGCCGTCGTGGCACATGCAGTCGAACCGGGTCGAGGCCAGCGCGTCGATGTCGGCGTCGGTCAGGTGGGTGCAGTGGTCCACGCTTGCCGCGTCCAACTCCACCCCGAGCTGCACCCCCGGGCCGGGGCCGAGCTGGTTGGCGTGCACCCGTACGCCGAGCCCCAGGGCCTGTCCACAGGCGAGGATCGCGCGGGCGTGGTCGGCGTCGAAGGCGCCCCGCTCGCAGAACACGTCGATCCAGCGGGCGTACGGCGCGGCGGCGACAAGCATCGGCCCGCACACCAGCCCGACGTACTCGTCGGGACGGTCGGCGTACTCGGCGGGAACCACGTGCGCGCCGAGGAATGTGGTCTCCCTGCTGACCTCGGCGGCGATCCGCAGCGAGCGGGCCTCGTCGGCGACAGTCAGGCCGTACCCACTCTTGATCTCGATCGTGGTGGTGCCCTGCCGCAACGCCTCGGCGCGCAGCCGGCGCACGGTGGTGCGCAGTTCGTCGTCGGAGGCGGCGCGGGTGGCGCGCACAGTGGTCCGGATGCCGCCGCCGGTGTACGGCTGCCCGGCCATCCGGGCGGCGAACTCGGCGGCCCGGTCCCCGGCGAAGACCAGATGGGCGTGGCTGTCCACGAAGCCGGGCAGCACCGCCGCGCCCTCGGCGTCGATGCGTCGGTCGGCGGCCGGAGCGTCGCCGGTCGGACCGACCCAGACCACCTCGCCCTGCTCGACGAGCACCGCCGCGCGTCGCTGGATGCCCAGCGGCCCGCCCTCACCCGTGCCCGCCACATTGGTGACCAGCTCACCGATGTTGTACACCAGCAGACTAACCACCAGTCACCTCCGCGATGGCGTCAGCGAGTTCCTGGGGGACGTCGACGGTGAGGTGGTGGCCGTCGCGGACCAGGACCCGGCCGTCCACCACCACCTGGGTGACGTCGGCGGCGCCGGCGGCGAACCAGAGCCCGGCCGGGGCGACCCCGGCGGTGCGTACGCTGTCCAGCCGCACGGTGACCAGGTCGGCGCGGCCACCGACGGCGATCCGCCCGGCGTCGGTCCAGCCCAGCGCGGCATGTCCGGCCGCGCTCGCCGCGTGCAACAGCTCCGCCGGGGCGAAGTGCCCCCGCTTGCGGGTGCGCAGCCGTTCGTCCAACTCGACCGCGCGGGCCTCCTCGAACGGGTCGATCACGGCGTGACTGTCGCTGCCCAGGCTGAGCGGAATGCCGGCGTCGGCCATCCGGCGGGCCGGGCCGATGCCGTCGGCGAGGTCCCGTTCGGTGGTGGGGCAGAGGCAGACCCCGGTCCGGCTCTCCCCGAGCAGGCCGACGTCGCCGCTGGTCGGGTGGGTGGCGTGCACCGCCGTGGTGGCGGGGCCGAGCACGCCGTGGTCGGCCAGCAACCCGGTCGGGGTACGCCCGTGCACCGCCCGGCAGGCGTCGTTCTCCGCCGGCTGCTCCGACAGGTGCACGTGCAGCGGCGCGTCCCGTCGGTGCGCCCAGCCGGCCACCGTGGCGAGCTGCTCGGCGGGCACCGCGCGCACCGAGTGGATCGCCGCGCCGAGCCGGGCGTGCCTGCCGTCGGGGGTGAACGCGGAGACCCGGTCGGCCCAGCGCAACGCGTCACCGTCACCGAAACGCAGCTGCGACCCGGCCAACGGCTGACCGTCCACTGTGGCGGTCAGGTAGCAGGTGTCCAGCAGGGTCAGCCGGATCCCGGCGTGCGCCGCCGCCTCGACCAGCGCCGCACTCATCGCGTTCGGATCGTCGTACGGGGTGCCGCCGGCACCGTGGTGCAGGTAGTGGAACTCGCCCACGCAGGTGATCCCGGCCAGGGCCATCTCGGCGTAGACCGCCCGCGCCAACGCCAGGTAGGAGTCCGGGTTCAGGTGGGCGGTCACCGCGTACATCTGGTCGCGCCAGCTCCAGAAGTCACCGCGCCCACCGTGGGTGTGCCCGCGCAGTGCCCGGTGGAAGGCGTGCGAGTGGGTGTTGGCCAGTCCGGGCAGGGTCACCCCCGGCAGCCGGACCGCGTCGGCCAGCACGTCGACCCCGGCGTCCGGCGGGCCGCCCGGCGACAGCGGCGTGACTGCGGTGATCCGGCCGTTGACCGTCTCGATCAACACCTCCGGGGTCGGCGCGGCCCGCTCGGGCAACCAGGCGTACTCGGCGAGCCAACGCGTCGTCGTCATCGGGTCAGCTCCTTCAACACCCGAGCCAGGGCGGCCACCCCGGCGGCGCAGTCGACGTCGTCGGCCGACTCGGCGGGGGAGTGCGACACCCCCGTCGGGTTGCGTACGAAGAGCATCGCCGTCGGTACGTGCGCCGCCAGCACCCCCGCGTCGTGGCCCGCGCCGGTGGGCAGCACCGGGGCGTCCAGCAGCCGGGCCAGCCGGTCGGTCAGCCCGTTGTCGAAGGCCACCAGCGGGGTCGCCGACTCCTCGGTCAGGGTGATCTCGGTGCCGTCGCGGCGGGCCCGCTCGACAGCCTTGGTGTGGACCGCCTCGACCAGGCCGGTGAGCGTCTCCGGTTCGGCGGCGCGGGCGTCCAGCCAGCCGGTGACCCGCGACGGGATGGCGTTCGTGGCGTTCGGTTCGACCGTCACCCGGCCGACCGTGGCGTGCGCGTCGCGCAGCCGGGCCTCCTTGTTGGCGGCGAGCACCGTGAAGGCGTACGTGAGCATGGGGTCGCGGCGGTCGGCCATCCGGGTCGTACCGGCGTGGTTGCCCTCGCCGGTGACGTCGAAGCGCCAGCGGCCGTGCGGCCAGATCGCGGTGGCCACCGCGACCGGCGCGTCCTGCTCGACGAGCGCGCGGCCCTGCTCCACGTGCAGTTCCACGAAGGTGCCGAAGCGGCCCAGCAGCGTCGGGTCGCCGCCCGTCGGCCGGGCACCCAACGCCTCGGCGAAGCTCACCCCGGCCGCGTCGCGCAACGCGCCCGCCCGCTCGACGTCGATCTGCCCGGTGAGCAGCCGCGACCCCAGGCAGGGTACGCCGAAGCGGGCCCCCTCCTCCTCGACGAACGCGGCGACGACAAGCGGCCGGGTCGGGGTGACCCCGGCCGCGCGCAGCTCGTCCACGGCCAGCCAGGCGCTGACGATGCCGAGCGGTCCGTCGTACGCCCCGCCGTGCGGCACCGAGTCGAAGTGGCTGCCGGTCAACACGGCGTCACCCGCGTCCGGGTCACCCCACCAGGCGAACAGGTTGCCGTTGCCGTCCTCGGTGACCGGCATGCCCCGCTCGTCGGCCTGCGTCCGGAACCACTCCCGTAGCCGCAGCTCCGGCTCGGTGAGGGCGTAGCGCAGGTAGCCGCCGCTGCGCGCGTCACGGCCGATCGGCGCGATCTCGTCCCACAGCGTGCGGAACCTGTTAAGAAGGGGCCCTTCCTCTACCGTATGCGTTAACAAGGGGCCCCTCCTTGCTCCGCCATCGGGATGCGGACGTCGGTGTGCGGGGTGGGATAGCCGGCGTCGACGTGCCGGATCACTCCCATCGCCGGGTCGTTGGTGAGCACCCGCTCGATCTTCTGCCCGGCCAGCGCGCTGCCGTCGGCCACGCAGACCTGACCGGCGTGGATGGAGCGGCCGATGCCCACCCCGCCGCCGTGGTGGATGGAGACCCAGGACGCGCCGCTGGCGGTGTTGACGAGCGCGTTGAGCAGCGGCCAGTCGGCGATCGCGTCCGAGCCGTCGGCCATCGCCTCGGTCTCCCGGTAGGGGCTGGCGACGCTGCCGCAGTCCAGGTGGTCCCGGCCGATCACCACGGGTGCGCTCAGCTCACCCGAGGCGACCATCTCGTTGAACCGTACGCCCGCCTTGTCGCGTTCGCCGTAGCCGAGCCAGCAGATCCGGGCCGGCAGGCCCTGGAAGGCCACCCGCTCACCGGCCAACCGGATCCACCGAGCGAGGGACTCGTTCTCCGGGAACAGGTCGAGGATGGCCCGGTCGGTGGCGGCGATGTCGGCCGGGTCGCCGGAGAGCGCCGCCCACCGGAACGGTCCCTTGCCCTCGCAGAACAACGGCCGGATGTACGCCGGCACGAAGCCGGGGAAGTCGAAGGCCCGCTCGTACCCGCCGAGGCGGGCCTCGCCCCGGATCGAGTTGCCGTAGTCGAAGACCTCCGCACCGGCGTCGAGGAAGCCCACCATCGCCTCGACGTGCCGGGCCATCGACTCCCGAGCCCGGTCGGTGAACTCGGCAGGCTTGGCCGCCGCGTAGTCCCGCGCGTCGTCCAACTCCACCCCCACCGGCAGGTACGACAGCGGGTCGTGGGCGCTTGTCTGGTCGGTGACGATGTCGACAGGTACGCCCCGACGCAGCAGCTCGGGGAAGACGGTGGCGGCGTTGCCGACCACGCCGACGCTGAGCGCCCGACGGTCCCGTTTCGCCGCGAGCACCCGCTGCACCGCGTCGTCCAGGTCGTCGGCGACCTCGTCCAGGTAGCGGTCGTGCACCCGGCGATCCAGCCGGCTGCGGTCGACGTCCACGATCAGGCACACGCCGCCGTTCATGGTCACCGCCAGCGGCTGCGCGCCGCCCATCCCGCCGCAGCCGCCGGTCAGGGTCAGGGTGCCGGCCAGGGTGTCGTCGAAGCGCTTGGCGGCCACCGCCGCGAACGTCTCGTAGGTGCCCTGGAGGATGCCCTGGGTGCCGATGTAGATCCACGATCCGGCGGTCATCTGGCCGTACATGGTCAGCCCGAGCTGCTCCAGCCGGCGGAACTCCGGCCAGGTGGCCCAGTCACCGACCAGGTTCGAGTTGGCCAGCAGCACCCGGGGCGCCCACTCGTGGGTCCGCATCACCCCGACCGGCCGGCCCGACTGCACAAGCATGGTCTCGTCGTCACGCAGGTCGGTAAGCGTGCGCACCAGGGCGTGGTACGACGGCCAGTCCCGCGCCGCCTTCCCGGTGCCGCCGTAGACGACCAGGTCATCCGGGCGCTCGGCGACCTGCAGGTCGAGGTTGTTCATCAGCATCCGCAGGGCCGCCTCCTGCGGCCAACCGCGGGCGGTGCGTTCCTGGCCTCGGGCGGCCCGGACAGGGCCGGGGGCTGCGTGGGTCATGGTGTGTCTCCTCCTAACCGAGGAACAACTGGCGACGGGCGGCGGAGGCTTCGAACGCCTCCAACCGCCGTTGGGTTTCGGCCGGGGCGGCGTCGCAGATCGCCTGGAGCAGCACCATGGCCAGGGTCATCGGGGCGGTGTGCAGGTCGAACACGAGCTGGGTGCCGACCGCGGCGGGCAGCACCACATCGGCGAGTTCGGCCGCCGGGCTGACCGGCGAGTCGGTGATCGCGACGACGGTGAGCCCGGCGGCGCGCGCCTCGCGCAACGCGTCCAGGGTCTCCCGGGGATAGCGGGGCAGCACCAGGGCCAGCAGGGCGCTCGCCCCGGCCTCGGCGGCCTGTTCGATGCGGTCGGTGAGCAGGCTGCCCCCGTCGTCGAGCACCCGCACGTCCGGGTGCACCTTCGCGGCGAAGTACGCGAAGTACGCGGCCAGCGGGGCGGCGGCCCGCAGGCCGAGCACCGGCAGGGGGCGACTGGCGGCCAGGAGTCGACCGGTCTCGGCCAACCGTTCCCGGTCGGTGAGCTGCTCGGCGAGCCGGTCCAGGTTGCCGATCTCGGCGCGTACCGCCTGTTGGAGTTCGTTGCCGGCGGTGGCCGGACCGGGCGCGGCGGCGGTGAGTTCGCGCAGCCGCCGACGCAGCGCGGGATAACCGTCGTGGCCCAGCGCGACGGCGAAGCGGGTGACCGACGGCTGGCTGACGCCGGCCAACTCGGCGACCTCGGCGGCGGAGAGGTAGCCGACGGCGGGGGCGTGCTGCACCAGGCAGTGCGCGATGCGTCGCTGGGTCGGGGTGAGTCGGACGCCGTCGAACAGGCCGACCACCCGCTCGGTCGGCGCCATGGCAGCCCCTTCATTCATTCCGAGACTGTATGCATCAAAACTTTCAGCAGGCAAGTGGTCGAACTCATTGCCCGCCGGTGAGCTGCGTATTCGTGGCGATGTCCCTGGGTGCGGTCACCGGCGGCCAGGCTGACGTGCGATGGCTCGGTAGGATCCGCACGGCGGTTGAGCAGAGGAGTTGCCATGCAACCGGACGGCCCCTACCGGTACACCCATCTGCTGGGTGGATCGCCGGTCGGCAAAGCATGGGCGGCCCTCGACCAGCAGGGCCGGTTCGTGACCGTCGCCGTCCTGGACGCCACTGTGGCCGCCGCCCCCGGCTGGCGGGAGGCCTTCGCCGGGATCGTCAACCACCTCGCCCAGACCCCCGGCGGAACCCCCTTCGTGTACGCCGACTTCTCGGCGGCCGCCCCGTGGGTCGCGTACGGCCCGGAGGCCGGCCCGGCGGCGGAGAAGCTGTTCCAGGCGCTCGGCGTCGCGTACCAGCCCGTGCCCACCGCCGCCCCACCGGCGGTGTCCCCGCCCGTCTCCGGCGTTCCCCATCCGGTTTCCGGCGTGCCGCAGCCTGTCTCCGGCCTCCCGCAGCCGGTTTCCGGGGTCCCGCAGCCCGTCTCCGGTGCTCCGCAGCCCGCGTCCGGCCCGCCGCAGTCGGTTTCCGGTCCGCCGCAGGCGGTCTCGGGTCCGCCGCAGCCGGTGTTCGCGGCGCCCCAGCCGGCCGGGCCGGTATCCGCACAGCCGGTCTACTCGGACCCGGTCTCGGGCGCGCCGGCCTCGCCCGGCTTCGGCCCCACCGTCGACGATCCGCTGCGGCACGACCCGTTCAGCTCGCCGGCCCGCCGGATCCAACCGTCGACCTCCCGCAAGCGCCAGGGCGGCCTCTGGATCGCCATCGCCGCACTGCTGCTGGTCGCCGCCATCGGCGGAGGCGCCGGCATCTGGGCCATCTCGGCGGGCGACACCGACACCCCGCCCGTGACCACCGCACCGAACGACACCCCACCCCAGCCAGGGCTCAAGCCCTGGGCGGAGGCCACGCCCCGCAGCCCCGCCGAGCACGCCCTCGCCACCGCCGCGCCGGCCATGGTGTTCCTCGAGGCCATCTTCACCGGCTACGTCCGGAACAAGCAGGACAACGCCCTGCTGCACGCCGAACCCTTCACCTTCAGCCGTCGCTGCACCGGTGTCGTAATCAACCGTGACGGGCATCTGCTCACCAACGGCCAGTGCGTGGCGCCCACTGTGGGCATCCTGCTCGAACACGCGCTCGGCTCGCTGGCCGACACCCTGGTCGCCGACGGCAAGCTGAAGGCCGGCGAGGTCGGCGGATATGTGCGAGGCCGTCTGGCGAGCAGCGCCTTCACCGGCCCGGATGCCGGCACCGAGCCGGCTGTCACCCTGCACGGACAGCTGAACGTGTCCCAGGGCGACCTCAAGGACGACCCGGCGATTGCGGGCAGCGTCGTGCGGACGTTCACCCTGGAGGAAGGCAACCTCGCGCTTGTCAAACTCAACCAGGCCGGCCTTCCGGTCGCCGAACTGAACCCCTCCGCCACCATCGCTGCGGGGACGGCGCTGCACGTACTCGGCTACGCCACCACCGACGCGGAATACCGCTCCGCCACCTACACCGTGCGTTCCGCGCCGGTCGAGGTGACCGAGGTGGACATCGAGTCCTCGGTCTACCGGATCAGCGCGGACATCGGGGGGTACTCACGTGGCGGGATCGCAATCGACCCGCAGGGGCGGGTGGTCGGGATGCTGGACAACGACCTGCTGGCGCCCGAACGGCCGAACCGTCTCGTGGTACCGGTGTCGCGGATGACCAAGCTGCTCGACGCGGCCGGTGTGGAGAACCAACTCGGCGAGCCGGACCAGACCTACCGCAGCGCTCTGGAGACCTACTTCGGCGGTGACGAGGCGAAGGCGGCCCGGCAGTTCGCCCAGGCCGCGGAGCAGTCCCCCCGCAACGCGTTGGCGACGGCGTACCGCGAGGCGGCCGTCGCCGCCGGGGGCGACACCTCCGGGCGGCCCGGTTGGGCGGTGCCGGTACTCGTCGTCGCCGGCGTCGCCTTCCTGGCCGGGCTCGGGGTGCTGATCTGGTCTCGCCGACGGCCGAACCGGTAGGCGGCCCGGCCGTCGACGATCCGGTCAGTCCTGCTTGACCGCGATCTCGCACACGTCGAGTACCCGACGCACTGCGCTGTCCCAGGTCAGCGACGACCGGTAGTGGGTGAGCGCACCGAGGCTGAGGTCGGCGTAGCGATCCGGCGTGGCGAGCAGGGCGGCGATCTCGTCGGCGTACTGCTGTGCGGTGGCGTCGACCGGCAGGAGGATCCCGCTGCGGTCATGCTGCACGACGTCCGGTACGCCGTCGACCGCACTGCCCAGCGACGGCAGAGCGTACGCGGCGGCCTCGGCGAACACGATGCCGAACGGCTCGTTGCGGGTCGGTAGCAGGAACAGGTCGGCATCCGCGTAGAGCCGTTGCAGCCGGTTCCGGTCCGCCTCGCGGTCCTGGTGCAGGAAACCGTGGTAGGTGACATGGTCACGTCGCCACGAGTCGTCCGGTGGCTGTACGCCGACCACGTCGAGCTGTACCGGGATTCCCCGGCGGTGCAACTCGTCGGCGATCAGCACCGAGCGGTCCACACCCTTGCGTTCCCACTTCACCCCCACGGTCAGCAGCCGTGGTGGGTCGCCGATGCGCGAGCGCGGTCCCGCCGCGGTCGCGGTCAGGTTGGCGCCGAACCCGATGCGGTGCAGCCGGGACGGGTCGACCCGGTACCGGGTGGCGGCGTCCTCGTACGCGACTGTCGACGACATGACCACTGCCGCCATCTGGCGCAGCGACTCACCCTCGACCGGTTCGACCTGGCCCCGGGTGCGGCCGGAGAGGTGCTGCCAGTGGGGTGCCCGCTCCACCCGCTGGGCGTAGGTGGCGTCGGTCCAGATCACCGCCGGGACGTCACCGGGCTCGACACCGAGGGTGTGCCAACCGAGCAGCAGCAGCAGATCGGCGTTCGCCTGGCGGGCCTGCGCCTGGATCTGCCGGGTCAGGTGGCGCACCAGCCGGGGCTCCACCTCCCAGTTCAGCTTGTGTCCCGCCCGCTTGGAGGCCGCCGCGACGAGCTTGCCGGAGCGTACGAGCAGGGGCGACGGCTCATCGAGCACCACATGATCGACGTCCAGGTCGCGCATCGTCCGGACCACGTTGGCCGGGATCCCCGACCAGGTGTGGACGTCGTCGGCGCGTCCTTCGACGGCGGACACAGCGATTCTCATGGCGGGGATTCTGCCGTAGCGCCGCCGATGGGTGCGGGCGCGGGCGGTCGCCTCGTGCTAGTCCTCGGGTTCGCCGAGAACCGGTGCCAGCGCCTCGTCGAACAGCGGTGTCAACTTGCGGGCGTACTCGGCCGTGACATGGTTGCCGTCGCGTCGCACGACGACGCCGCCGACGAAGATCGGGCAGCGACCGGCCTGACAGAACCAGTCCGTGGTGGCGATGTGCCAGGTGCCCTGCCCGCCCCAGACCCGCCGGTCGGCCTCGGCGTACGACCGGTATTCGGCGTCGAGCCGCGACACGCAGTCCTCGGGGGTGGAGAGCCGGGTGATGCAGCTCTTCGGATCCTTACCGGACGGTGGCGGTTGCAGGGCGATGACCTTCGCCGCGCTGGCGAGCCACTGCTCCCGGGCGAGGTGGGCGGCCCGTTCCCAGTCCGGCAGCGACGGGCGGCCGCCGACGTCGGCGAACCGTTGGTGGTAGGCGTTGCTCACCACCACCAGATCCGGCCGCCGGTCCTCGATGAACGCCCGTACCGTCCGCCGATGCCCCGGGCAGGCTCGGGTGATGCGCTCGATCGGCGAGACGGTGTCGGCGGCGAGGAACGGGCAACCGGCGTACGTCAGGTCCTGGACCATCCACCCCGCCGGCTCCAGGGACCGGCGCACCAGCGGCAGCCAGGCGCTGGCGATGGAGTCGCCGACGACCACGGCCAACCTGCGCGGGCGGGGGCCCGTGACGGCGCAGTCGTTGCCGTCCCGGATCGCCGGCCGGCAGCCCTGCCCGTCCCCGTCGGTGAAGCGCAGGCTGCCCAGTTCACCCGGGGGAGGAGTCAGCACCGGCCAGTCGCCGGCGGCCAACGCGGTGGCGATCTGCGCCGTCAACTCGTCCTGAGAGGTGATCGCCACGGTCTCCGGCGGCTGCGGCGCAGGCGGGCGGGTCGCCGTCACCACGACCGTGACCACCAGGCTGAGCACCGCCACCGGCGCGGCGTACCGACGAACCACCGTAGCCCTGGTCCGCCGGGTGGGTGTCCCCGGCTGCCGTCGCTCCAGCCAGGCCGACCGACGAACCGGATCCTCCACGAAGTGGTACGAGAGCACCGAGAGCAGGACGGTGCCGCCGAGCGTGAGGACCGCGACGGCCGTCCCGCCTGCGGGGATCACCGCGCCGATCAGGATGAGCAGCGGAAAGTGCCACAGGTAGAGCGAGTAGGAGATGTCGCCGACGTACCGGAGCACCCGGTTGGTCAGCGGGAACATCAGACGCTGCCCTCCGACACCCCCGGCGATGACCAGCCCGGTCGAGATCACCGCCAGCAGGGCACCTGGCACCGGGAAGGGCGACTCGGCGGTGATGGCGAGCACCGAGACGACCAGGCCGGTCAGGCCCAGCCACTGGTACGCCGGGCGGGCCGGAGCCGGTATCCGGGCCAACAGCGGTGCCAGCACCGCGAGCAGGGCGCCGACACCCAGTTCCCAGGCCCGGGAGAAGGTCGAGAAGTACGCAACCGTCGGGCGATGCTCGACCTCCCAGAGCGCGAACAACACCGAGCCCAGCACGACCGCGACGAGCACCGGACCCGTCACCCACCGGGCACTGCTGCCGTACCGGCCCCGGCGTGCGGCCAGGCCCAGCACCACCACCAGCAGCACCGGCCAGACGAGGTAGAACTGCTCCTCGACCGACAGCGACCAGTAGTGCCGCAGCGGCGAGACCGGGCCGTCGGTCTGCCAGTAGTCCGCACCGGTGGAGGCGAATCGCCAGTTGGCGGCGAACAGGGCGGACCAGATGGTGTCCCAGGCCGTCCACCTGACCCGCTCGCCGATGAACAGCAGCGACGAGGCGAGGAAGGTGCAGCCGAGAACCAGCATCGCCAACGGCAGGATGCGCCGCGCCCGCCGACGGTAGAAGTTCGCGAAGGAGATCCGACCGGTGCGGTCGTGCTCGTCGAGCAGGAGGCCGGTGATCAGGAAGCCGGAGATCACGAAGAAGACGTCGACGCCGACGAACCCGCCGGCGGGCCGGCCGAAGACGTGCTCAAGGACCACCACCACGACCGCGAAGGCCCGTAACCCCTGAATGTCCGGACGGAACCTCGGCCGTGCAGCGGTGGGTTGCCGGGCGACGAAAGGGTCGCCCGGCACCGTACGGATTGACGTGGCCCGGTCAGTCTCGCGCATCAGGCGTGGCATGGCCGATGGGCGGTCGAGCGGCTGTCCGGCGCAGCCGGGCCAGCGGTGCCGCCCGGCCGGCGCCGGCTGCCGAGGCGGCGACCGGGGTGGAATCCGTCGGCCCGGCCGTGGACGTGATCAGGACCATCAGGACGAAGATCCAGGTCAGTCCGTCGACGGAGAGCGGGTTCCAGACCACCTCGGTGAACGAGTAGACGATGAAGAGCGCCACCGGGGCCTTGGCGGTGAACGCCCGACCGTCGACGACCGGCGCGCGCAGCAGCGCGGCCAGCAGGAACGTCAACAGCGCCAGGCCGACGAAACCACCGGAGAAGATCGCCAGTACGTAACCGGAGTGGAAGAAGTGGTACGGCGCCTCGCCGATGTCCCGCAGGTAGTACCACTTCGAGACGCCGACGCCGGTGGCCTCCGACCCGGCGATGTACTCCCGCACGTGGACCCAGATGTTGCCCCGGTTGCTCAGCGTGGTGCGGGACGCGCTCCAGGTCAGATAGGTCGCCGTTGCGGCGGCCCCGACGACCATCGCCGCGCAGAGGGCGAGGTTGATGTGCGGGTACGGCCGACGCCGTTGCAGCAGCATGGCACCCAGCACCCACACGCCCGCCGCGGCGAGCGCGAGATAGCTGGTCCGGGACCCGGTGGCGACGATGATCAGCAGACCGAACGCCAGCACCGCCACCCGCTCCGCCCGACGTAGCGCACAGAAGGCGGCGACCACGGTGAACGAGGCGATCAGGGCGACGTAGTTCTCGGAGTTGTAGAAGCTCTTGAACAGTGCCCCCGCGACCGAGCACTTCTCCAACTGCCCGCCGGTGCAGGCCCGCCACGCCTGTCCGTAGACGGCGGTCGGGATGGTCAGCACCGACAGGACGGCCAGCCCGGCGTACGCCATCGCGCGCAGGCTCACCGCGGTGCCGGCCGCCATCAGCCAGGCCGCGACCAGGAGCAGACCTGCGGTGGCGTAGGCCGGCATCCTCGACCCGTACACGCCGTCACCGGAGAGGAGGTCCACGCCCAGGCACCAGACGAGCAGTGCTGCGGCCAGCCCCAGGCAGATCCGCCGCCAGAACTCGGGCGGCGCCCACAGCCGCCGCCGGCCGACGGCCACCAGCCAGGCGACAAGCGCGAGCACCAGCAGGCCGATGAGCGCCGACGAGTGCTCACCGGCGATCGCGGGCGCGGCGTTCGCCAGCACCACGAACCCGAGGAATGCGACGGCGTTCGCGCCGCTGCCGAAGGCGGCCACGACGGCCCGACGCGCGTGGACCAGCCAACCGGCCGCCACGAGGCCACCCGCGCTGAGCAGGACGGCGAAAAGTGTGGTCACCTCAGACCCTTTCCATGGAATGCGGCGAAGGAGGTGCGCCGGCCCGGTCGCGGCGGACGGCGGCGGCGAGACAACCCCAGAGCAGTACGGCGAGCAGCGCGTCGCAGACCAGGCTGGACACCACCGCACCCTGCCACCCGTAGACCGGGATGAGCCACAGGTTCAGCAGCGCGTTGAGTACGCCGATGCCGATCTGACAGATCGTCCGCCGGCCCTGCATCCGCGCCCCGGAGAGCGCGTCGGCGGCAAGGTAGTGCAGCGACTTCAGCACCAGCAGCGCGCTCAGCCCCTGGAGTGCCGGAATGGCCGCCTCGAAGTCGGGCCCGAAGACCAGCGGCATCATCCAGGCGAACGCGACAAGCAGCAGGCTCACCGGCACGCTGAAGGCCAGGAAGCGCGGCACCAACCGACGGGCCATGCGCAGCGCTTCCCGGGGGCCGTTGCGCCCCGCCTCGAAGAACCCGGGGTAGGCCACCGCGCCCATGGTCCGGGCGGGGGTGTACGCGAGATCCACCACGCGGTAGGCCGCGGCGTAGATCGCGGCGCTTTCCGGGGTGCCCAGGCGGGACAGCATGACCTTGTCGCTGTCGTTGTACACCGACTGGGCGGAGAGACCGACCGCGAACAACATCCCGGTGCGGGCCTGCCGCATCGCACCCCCGACGCCGAGGGACGCGACGGCGGCACCACTGAGCCCGGCCAGGAGCACCGGCAGGCACACGACCACGGAGATCACCACGGACGTGGTGGCCCAGCCGTGCAGCGTGACCGGCTCGTCCGAGAGGGCCAGCACCGCTGCTCCGGCCAGTCGACAGACATGCAGCAGGGCGGGAATGAGGGCAGCCAGCATGATCCGGCCACGGACATGGAACGAGGCGGCCACGGCTTCGATGAGCCGCCAGGCGACCAGGTCCCCGAAGGCGAGACAGAGCAGGTCGACCAGGCCGATCTGCGCGCCCCAGATCGCCAGGCCGGCGGCGCTGACCAACACGGTGGCCGCGCCGCCGAAGACCGTCGACAGGAACAGGCCACGGCACAGGTGGCGGGGCCAGTCGGCCGGCGAGTCGGCGTAGTTCTGGATGATCAGGCTCGGCGCGCCGGCCGACGCGAAGGGCGACACCACCGCGATGAGGGCCGTGACACCGACGAACAGGCCGTAGGTGTCGATCGGCATTTCCCGGGCCAGCAACACGAACAGCACGCCCTGGGCGAGGGTACGCAGCAGGTTGCCGGTGAAGAACTTGCCGAACTTGCGCAGGAAGCTGTCGCCGTGACCGGACGACCGGCGCGGGTCCGACCCCTGCGTACGCTCGTCGGGCGTGGACCCGTCCGCCTGTCCTGCCACGGCCGTCACCTCAGGGCCTCCACCCATCGGCGGCCCACCTCGGCCGGATCCAGTGTCGTGCGCCGGTTGTGCCACGCCTTCTCGAAGTCCGTGACGGTGGGCCGCTGGTCGCCGGTCAGGCGTACGACCGCGTCGGCGAGCGCGGCCGGTGAGGTGTCCCGGGCCAGGATGCCCGGCACGAACGTCGGGATCATCTCGTCCACGGCCGGTACCGGCAGGGCGGCGACGGGCAGCCCGGCCTCGGCGGCCTCCAGGAGGCTGAAACCGAACGTCTCGGCACGGGACGGGTGCACCAGCACATCCGCCTCCGCGAGCAGCCCCGCCACCTGCGGCACCCGACCCAGGAAGGTGGTGCGCCCGGTCAGCCCGAGCGCGGACGCCCGCTCGTGCAGGAGTTCACGCTCCGCGCCGTCGCCGGCGAGGGTCAGGTGGTAGTGCGTGGGTAACAGCGCCAGGGCTTCGAGCGCACCGAGGTGATTCTTGATCGGGCGGAACGCGCCGGCGGTGACGAGCTTGATCCGCTCGCGGTCGGCGACCTCGCGGGGCGGCACGAACGGCGTGGGCGGCAGCACGTTGGGAATGGTCAGCACCGGCTGCCCCGGAGCGAGTTGCCGTACGGTGCGCGCCACCCCGTCGGAGACGGCGACCACCAGATGCGGCCGGAGTCCGTTGGTCCGGGCCAGCCGGGCGAGCGTGCGGACCCGGCGATCTAAGCGCAGCCGTTCCGGCAGCAGCGAATGTTCCCAGCCGACGAAGCTACGACCGGAACCGGCCAGGGCGGCACCGACCGGCAGGCTGGCCCACAGGCCGCTCGCCACGATCCGGACGTCCGCCGGCAGGCTCCGCAGCCGACGCCGCAGCGGCGGGACCGCCTCCAGCAGGCGGGTGATCCGGGTACCCAGCCCGAGGGTGTCGACTGTTAGGTCGTCCAGGCCGGGTGGGACCGAGCGGGACAGCACGGTCGCCGAGACCTCGACGCCCTGGTCCTGCAAGGCCCGCATCAGCAGCACGGCGGCACGTTCCATGCCGTAGAGCGGCTCCAGTTGGGCAAGCACGAAGTGCACGCGCATCAACGGGTCCCGTCGGCCTGGAGCGGGTCGGTGCCGCCCGTGGTCCGTGAGCCGCGCATCGCCACCCGCTCCAGCGCCGACCGGGGCACCAGCCCGAGCGCCGCGAGGACGGCGTTGCGGGCCGACGGGGGACGGTTACGGCGGATGGCCCGCACCATCTCGCGTACGCCCTCGCGGTCGCGGGCCTGCACCGCGTAGCGCAGCGTCTGGGCGGCGATGAAGTCGGAGAACGTCTCCGGTGCCCACACTCCCTCCCAGCGTTGCGCCCAGTCCCAGGAGGTACGCCAGTCCGCGCTGGCCGAGATCGATCCCGGGCTGCCCACCGTGTAGATGGCGGTGGCCTCCTCGATCTGCACGATCTTCGCTCGCGGGATCCGGGCGGCCCGGACGAGCCAGTCCCAGTCCTGGTGCCGGGGGAGCGTTTCGTCCCACGGGCACTGCCGGGCGAGGTCGGCGGTGGTCAGCAGCGTCGAGGTGGGCAGCGACTGGCGACCGACCCCGAGGTGCCGCCGCCGAAACAGGTAGTCCTCCGGCAGCGCACCGTCGGTGATCAGCGTGGTCGGTACGGCGGTCGGCAGCGGGCTGCTCCCCGCCTTTCGTTGCAGCGTGCGGGAGGACACCACGGGCAGCCAGCCCTCGCCGGCCAGCCGTTCCAGGACCGGCAGCTGGGTCGCGAGCTTGTGCGGCAGCCAGGCGTCGTCGTCGTCCAGAAAGGCGATGTGGCTGCCCGGCGCGGCGTGCTGGACGCCGAGGTTGCGTGCGTACGAGCCGCGCCGACCGCCGCCGGTGCAGACGATCTCGTCGATCTGGTCGCGCAGCTCCGTCACACCGGCCGGCACCTCGGCCAGGTCGCAGACCACCACCAGGTGCACGGACACACCCTGCTGGGCGCGGGCCGTGGCGACCGCCTCCGCGAGACTGGGGCGACCCGTCGTCGGGATGACCACCGAAACGTCCGGCATCGGATTCTCCAAGAATTGGGCTGGGCGCCACCATGCCGAGTGGCGGCGCGTACGGCGAGGACCGTCGATGCGCATGTCCCGAAGCCGACCGGAGCGGAGCCTACCGCCCACCCGAACCCGGGCGCTGACCGGTCGATCAGCGGCCACCGCCGCGGAACACCTCGGCCACGGTCCGCAGGAGCACCTTGGCGTCCAGCCACAGTGACCAGTTCTCGATGTAGTAGTTGTCGAACCGGGCCCGGTCGGAGATCGGGGTGTCCCCGCGTAGGCCGCTGACCTGGGCCAAACCCGTCAGCCCGACCGGCACCCGGTGGCGCATGGCGTAGCTCGGGTACTCGGCGGAGAACTTCTCGACGAAGTACGGCCGCTCGGGCCGCGGCCCGACGACGCTCATGTCGCCCTTGAGGATGTTCCACAGCTGGGGCAGCTCGTCCAGCGAGGTGCGCCGCAGGAAACGACCGATGGGCGAGACCCGCCGGTCGTGCGCGATCGACCAGTTCGTCTGGGATTCGTGCTCGTTGAGCGGCCGCATGGTGCGGAACTTGATGATGTCGAAGGGCTTGCCGTGCCGACCGATGCGTTCCTGGCGGAAGAAGATCCCCCGGCCACCGTCGAGGAACGCCAGCCCCGCGCAGAGCAGCAGGATCGGGCTGAGCAGCAGCAACGCCGTCGCAGCGAAGATCACGTCCGAGGTGCGTTTGAGTGCCCAGTGTGGTCCCGACAGCGTCGTGTCACCGACCTTGACGATCGGGATGGCGCCGATGTGGTCACCGTGCGACCGGGACCCCCAGAGTCGGGGTGCCGCCCACAGGTCGCAGGTGGCGACCTTCGGGTGGCGGAGGATCTCCATCAGCACCAGTTCGGGGCACTCCGGATCGGCGATGATCAGCACATCGCACTCGGTCAGCCGGACCAGGTATTCGAGTTGGTCGAGCGTGCCGATCAGCGGTGTGGTGGCCGTGGCCGTCGCCGAAGGACTGTCGACGTGGCCGACGAACCGCAGGCCGTACCGGGGATAGCGGCGCAGGAGTCGGGCCAACTCCACGGCGGTCGGGCCGCTGCCGATGACGATGGCGTTGTGTTCCACCCACCGTTGCCGGCGGGCCAGCGTGGCGATCTCCCGGGTGAGCAGGCGACCGGCGAGCACGAGGACGGCGGCCACCGCTATGCCGCGGATGAACTCGACGAGGTATTCCGGCGAGTCGTGGCGCAGCGCGGCGATGATGACGACGATCGCCGCGGCGGCCAGCAACCGGCCGCAGAGGCTCGGGATCTCATCGAGGATGCTCACGTGCCGGCGGGCCTGGTAGAGCCCGCCGGCGGCGAAGATGGCCACCGTCAGGGTGGTCATGACCAGGGTGCCGCGCCAGTACTGCTGGTCGATCAGCAACGGCGACAACAGTGCGGCGACGTCGACGGGTGCCGTCAACATCCAGGCGCGCAGGCCTCGGGTGCGGGTCGAGGTGCGGGAGCCGGGGTAGGGGAGTACCGCCGTCGCGTCCAGGCCGGGGCGCGCCGTGTCGCCGTTCTCCGCAGGTGTCGATCCGGTCTCGAAGGCGGGGCTCTTGTGCGGAGGCTCCGCGTCGTCGTCGTCCGTCTCCGTCGACTCCGATCGGTGCTTCAGGCGCGGTGCCCCGTCCTCGCCGGGTGCGATGGTGGCCGGGAAACCCATGACAGGTTGCCTCGACATGTGTGGACCCTCCCCCGTGGAGTGACATCCGTTGACGCCTGAAGGGTCACCGGAGCGAACGCAGGATACGGCGGCTCCGGCGACAGACGCCAGAGCCGCCGGGACAATTCATGCCTTATTTGCCTAGGCTGAGAATTTCCTTGACCGCGTCCCGCCGAACGGCGTCGTAGAAGTCCGCCGCTTTGTCCGAATCGTCGAAGACGACGCTCTCGCTGCCGACTCGTCCGGTCCCCTTTGTTGGATTGGTCATGAAGGTCAGATCGTTGCCGCGCAGGCCTCGCAGGTCCATTGCCATGTCGACAAGGGACATCTTCTTGTCGACGGATACGGCGCTGGAGGTGGCGCGGACGAAGGAATTGAGATTGCTGGGATTTGTCAGAATCCCACCTGAGGCGGCTTTGTCCAGAATTGCCTTGATGACCTGCTGCTGATGCTTGATCCGGGTGAAGTCGCCGTCGGCGAACTGCTTGCGTTGGCGGGAAAAGTCCAGCGCGGTTGCCCCGTCCATCCGCTGTCTGCCCTGCTCGAAGGTGCGGAAGGGTGGGTGGATCGAGGTGAACTTCTTCTCCGAGTTGACCTCGATGCCACCGAGAGCGTCGATGATCTCGGTGAACCCGGCGAAGTCCACCATCAGCACATGGTCGATCCGGACCTTGGTGTACTGCTCCACGGTCTGCACCATCAGCGGCAGGCCACCCCAGGCGTACGCGGCGTTGATCTTCGCGTCGCGCCCGCCACGCCCTTCCTTGGTGCGCGGGATCGAGACCCAGGTGTCCCGGGGGATGGAGACGAGTTGCGCGCCGGAACGGTCCTTCGGCACGTGCGCCAGGATGATGGTGTCCGCGCGGGAACCGCCGGTGCTCTCCGGATCGCGCGAGTCGCTACCGAGGATCAGCATGTTCAGGGCACCCGCTTCGACGACCTCGGGCCGGGTCTCCTCGGGTATGCCGTCGAACGCGTCGAGCCGCTCGATGTCCGACTCGACCGACTTGAGATAGAAGCCGGCCGCCACCACTGCGCCGACCCCGACCAGTGCCAACACCAGCACGCTGATCAGCGTGATCCGCAGCCACCGTCGGCGCGGCTTCTTCGCCGTGGGGTCCGCCGTTGTCTCCGACCCGTCGGTGTCCCCCGCCGGCAGTGTCTGCTCCGGGACGACCGTCCCGGCCTGCTCTCCACTCGACATGGGCGCGATGCTACTGAACTTCACTTATGCGGGCTGCCCCCGCATGTCGGGAATCGAGCCGCCCGCCGGTCATCGTGTTACCCCAATGTTTCGGCTGGTCTGGTACAACCCACAAGTGGATGCCGTCAAGCTGCGTCGGGCCATCGCCCGGACCCGTCTCGCCCCCGTTGCCGCTTTCCCGAAGCGGCTGGTCACGGTGGCCCGCCACGACGCCAAGGTGCTGCGCACCTCGGCCCGATGGCTGCTCGCCTCCCGCGAACACCACAACTACACGTACGAGCTGACCAAGCTCAGCCGTAGCCACCTGGCCTGGTTCGTGAGCGTGGTGTGTGACATGCCGGTCGCGCAGGTCCGCGGGTACCTGGACGAGATCGAGTCGGACGACGCGCTGCGCCAGCACATCGCCGCCACCATCGGCAGCGCCGCGCGCCGTGGCCTGGCCGACAAGCAGGTCCGGTACGCCCGGCGCATCGGGTGGTACGCCATCGTGCGCGCCCGCCGACCCGCGCACATCGTGGAGACCGGTGTCGACAAGGGACTGGGCAGCTGCGTCCTGGCCGCCGCCCTGTTGCGCAACGCCGCCGAGGGCCACCCCGGCCGGGTCAGTTCCATCGACATCAACCCCGAGGCCGGCTACCTCGCCCGGGTCGCGCCCTGGTCCGAGGTGATCGACCTGGTCATCGGTGACTCGGTCGAGTCGATAAGCGCGTTGGACAAGCCGGTCGACCTGTTCCTGCACGACAGCGACCACAGCCGGTCGTACGAGAAGCGCGAGTTCGAGGCAGTCGAGCCGAAGCTGGCCCCCGGGGCGATGCTGCTCACCGACAACGTCACCCACACCAACGTGCTGGCCCGGCACGCCGAGCGCACCGGCCGGAAGTTCCTCGCCTACCGGGAGACCCCGGCGAACCACTGGTACCCGGGGGACGGCATCGGCGTGGCATGGTGACCGGGTGCGGCTCAGTGAGATCAACACGTACCCGGTCAAGGGCTGTCGCGGTCTGACCCACGACGAGTCCGAGGTGCGGCCGTGGGGGCTCGACGGCGACCGGCGGTGGATGCTTGTCGACGCCGACGGTGTCGGAGTGACCCAGCGGGACACCACCGCGCTGGTCCGGGTGCACGCCCGCCCCGAAGCCGGTGGCCTGCGGCTGAGCGCCGCCGGTCACCCGGACCTGCTGGTCCCGGAGCCGGCCGGCGTCCCTCCGGTGCAGGTGCGCACGTTCCGCCGCCGGGTGCTGCGGGTCGACGCGTTGCCCGCCGGCCCGACCGCCGACGCCTGGCTCGGTCAGGTGCTCGACCGGCCGGTCCGTCTGGTCTGGCTGGCCGAGCCGGCCCGGCACATCGAACCGGGCCGCAAGAAGCACGACCCGGGCGACCAGGTCAGCTTCGCCGACGCGTACCCGGTGCTGCTGACCAGCACCGCGTCGCTGGCCGCCCTCGGCGAATGGCTCACCGAGGCCGGCGCGGACCCGGTCCCGATGGCCCGGTTCCGGCCCAACCTGGTCGTCGACGGGGCGCCCGCCTGGGCCGAGGACGGCTGGGAGGGGCGGGAACTGCGGATTGGCGGCGTCGCGTTCCGGGCCGCCGGTCCGTCGGCCCGCTGCCTGGTCACCACCACTGACCAGGAGACCGGCGTACGCGGCCGGGAGCCGCTGCGCACCCTCGCGCGGCACCGCAACGTCGACCGCCAGCTGCTGTTCGGGCTGAACCTCGTGCCGCTGGAGTCCGGCCGGATCAGCGTCGGCGACCCCGTCTTAGCTTTCGCTTAGGTCACTTGTCCGATATGGCCGTCGTCGGGCAGCATCGGTGCACGTGACCGACGGAACCGACGGCCCCGCCGCACGGACAACAGCCAGCCGTCCCCGTACGGGTCGCTGGCTGGCAGGCGGGGCCGTGGTCGTCGTCGCCACGGTCCTCGGCCTCACCCTGGCGCTGCGTTCCGGTGCCGCGCCCGCCTGCGCCGCGCCCCTCGCCCCGCCCGCAGCTTTGCTGGCCCTGCCGGCTGCCGGCACCCTCCACAAGGGCAAGGCGACCTTCTACGACTCGACGGGTACGGACGGCAACTGCTCCTATCCGACCGCCCCTGCGGGCCGGCTCTACGTCGCACTCGGCCCCGACGAGTACGCCGACGGCGCGGCCTGCGGCGGATATCTCGACGTCACCGGGCCCAAGGGCACCGTACGGGTCATGGTCGCCGACCAGTGCCCGGAGTGCGCACCCGGACACCTCGACCTGTCCAGGGAGGCGTTCACCCGGATCGCCGACCCGGTGCGCGGCGTCGTCGACGTCAGCTACCGCCTGGTCGTCGACCCGCCGCTGACCGGCCCGCTCACCTTCCGGATCAAGGAGGGTGCGTCGCAGTGGTGGTTCGCGGTCCTGGTGGCTGGGCACGGCAATCCGTTGCGTGCCGTCGAGGTACGCCAAGGCAGTTCGGGCAACTGGCGGGCAGCGAGCCGGCAGAGCTACAACTACTGGCTGATCGATTCCGGGGCCGGCCCCGGCCCGTTCCAGATCCGGGTCACCGACATCCGGGGCCACCGGGTCACCGCCTCCGGCATCCGGATGGCCCCCGGCCAGGTCCAGCGCAGCACGGTCCGGATGTACGGCGGCACCTCGGGCGGGTCGACCACCGCGCCCGCCTCGACCACCGCGCCCGCCTCGACGACCGCGCCTGCCTCAACCACCGCCCCCGGGCCGCCCTCGTCCAGCCCGAAGCCGACCGCCCGCGCGTCGGCACGCCCGTCCCCGTCGACGCTGGCACCGGTGGGCGCGTCAGCCTCACCGACGGTGATCGCAGCCCCGGACCGGGAGGCGGTGGCACTCGCGTCGATCCAGCCCGACGCGGGACCCCGAGGTTGCGCCTGACCGCGCTCGTATCCGCGGCCGCCTGCTCGCGCACCGCGCTGGTCGGCGAGCTTACGGACGCTCAGGTCAGCGGGTCGAGTCCGCGGTGGTCTGCTGGGGTTGATCCTCGCCGAGACCGAGCCACATCAGGATCTCGTCCCGGTCGTCGCCGGGGGCGACCCGGATCGCGCCGGGCCACCGGCCCACCTCGCGGTAGCCGAGTCGCCGGTAGAACCGGTCCAGCCCCAGCCCGTCGCGCACCGTCACGTGCAGTGCCGCCAGCCCGAGGTCCCGCCCGATCTGCGCGGCCGTACGCATCAGCGCGTCGCCGACACCGCGTCCCTGAACGTCCGGGTGGACCATCACCCGGGTGAGGACCCGCAGGTGCCGCTTCAGGTGGAACCGTGGATCGGTGAAGATCGCCATGGCGACCAGTCGGTCGTCGTCGTACCCGAGCAGCAGTCGGTCTGGGCCGTCGGCGATGCCCGCGAGGGTCGGGTCGGCGATCGTCCGCACCTTGTCGGCGGTGACCGGTGCCACGAAGCCGACCGCGCCGCCCGCGTTTGTGACGTCCACCCAGAGCGCGACGATGTCGGCGCGCAGTTGCGGGGTGAGTTCGGGGTCGAGGACGAAACGCAGGGTCACCTGCACATCCTCGCCAAGTCGCCGGCCCGACGCCCGTGATCGTGATGCGCCCGACAGGGCAGAGGGTGTTGGTGCGGGAGGGGGGATTCGAACCCCCACGTCCTTTCGGACAATAGGACCTAAACCTACCGCGGCTGCCGTTACGCCACTCCCGCCGGCACTGAGAGTCTAGGGCGTCGCACCGGCCCGCTGTCGAGGCCTCCGAGGGTGTGATCGACACCGTTGCGGCGTAGTGGCGGTCTCCCGGTCGGGGCGATACCGCCACTACGCCGTAACGGAGTCGATCACACTAGGCCAGTCCCCGCGCCGTGCTGGAGTCGATCACGCCAGCTCAGTCGAGGCCGAGGTCGCGACGCAGCTTGGCGACGTGGCCGGTGGCCTTGACGTTGTAGAGCGCCCGCTCGATCTTGCCGTCCTCGTCGATCACGAACGTCGAGCGGATCACACCGGTGACGGTACGGCCGTACGACTGCTTCTCGCCGTACGCCCCGTAGGCGGTCAGCACCGTCTTGTCGGTGTCGGCAGCCAACGGGAAGGTGATCGCGTCGCGCTCGCGGAACTTGGCGAGCTTCTCCGGCTTGTCCGGCGAGATGCCGATCACCTCGTAGCCGGCGGCCTGGAGCGAGGCGAGCGAATCGCGGAAGTCGCAGGCCTGCTTGGTGCAGCCGGGGGTCATCGCCGCCGGGTAGGCGTACAGGATGACTTTGCGGCCGCGCAGGTCGGCCAGGGTGACCTGGTCACCGGTGTCGGTGGGGAGGGTGAACTCGGGCGCCGGGTCACCGGGGGAGAGGCGAGCGGGTGCGGTCATGGCCCGACCATACCGCCGGGCCGCGCCGACCTCACCGACCGCCAGGCCGACCGGGCTGAGCCGGGCCAACGGCTCCCTCCGACAGGCCGGGCTCAGCCGGGCCGAGGGCTCGGCCGGGCCAAAGGCTCCCCCAGGCCGAGGGCACAGCCCGACGCTCGGCATTCCGCTGGAATTAACACAACTGTGTTGTTGCCATCTATAGGCAACAAGGTGAGGCGAGAAATACGCTCGGTCTGCCGGCGAGCGTGGGCCCGCCGTCCCGTGGGAGGTCACGTGGAAAACCTGGCCATGCACATCTCGAACGGCATCATCAACGGTCCGGTCGCCGCCCTCTTCGCGGTGATCGCCCTGGCCGCGCTGGCGCTCGCCGTCCACCGTGGACGACAGGACCTGGACGACCGGCTGGCCCCGATGGCGGGCCTGGTCGCCGCCTTCATCTTCGCCGTGCAGATGCTCAACTTCCCGATCTTCACCGCGGGGGTCAGCGGCCACCTGCTCGGTGGCGCGCTCGCCGCCATGCTTGTCGGCCCCTGGGTCGGCGCGCTCTGCATCGCCGTGGTGCTCGTGGTGCAGGCCCTCGTCTTCGGCGACGGCGGGGTGGCCATGCTCGGGCTCAGCATCACCAACATGGGGGTGATCGCGGTCGCGGTGGCGTACCTGCTGATCGCGCTGCTGCTGCGGGTGCTGCCGCGTACCCCTGCCGGGTTGGCCGTCACCGCCTTCGTCGCCGCGCTGGTAAGCGTGGTGGTCGCGGCGATGGGCTTCGTCCTGCAGTACTGGCTCGGCGGCACCGCCGACCTCGGCGGCAACCTGGCCGGGCTGGCCGGGACGATGGCCGTGTCCCACCTGTTCATCGGCATCGGCGAGGGCCTGATCACCGCCACCACGGTGGTCACCGTGGCGAAGGTCCGACCCGATCTGGTGTACGCGCTGCGCGCCCGTAAGCCGGTCAGCCCGGCGTCCGTCCCCGCCGTCGGAGGTGTCCGGTGAAGCGTTTCTGGGGTTTCCTCGCAGGCGGGTTGCTGGTGGCCCTGCTGCTGGCCGGCGTGGTCAGCAACTTCGCCTCGCCGCACCCGGACGGACTGGACTCCTCGCTGCGTGAGGGCTGCACCGTCGACGCCGACGGCGAGATCACCGGCGGCAGTTGCCCGGCCCAGCAGGAGAAGGAGCACGAGATCGGTGGGCCGCTCGCCGACTACGGCATCGCCGGCATCGACAACGACGTCCTCTCCACCGGGCTGTCCGGCGTACTGGGCGTCCTGCTGACCTTCGCCCTGGCCGGCGGCGCGTTCTGGCTGGTCCGTCGGCGCGACACCGACCCGACCCCGCAACAGGTCGGCCCGACTCAGGAACCGCTCGACGCGGACCGGTCGGGCACACCCGCGTCGAGCCAGGGGTAGCGCCGGTGGGTGCCGGGCACGCCCACGTGCTCTACCGGGAGTCCGACTCGCCGGTGCACCGGTTGCCACCGGAGGTGAAGATCGCGGCGATGGTGGCGTTCACCGTCGCCGTGGTCGCCACCCCCCGGGCTGCGTTCTGGGCCTTCGGCGCGTACGCCCTGATGGTCGCGGTGGTGGCGGCGGTGGCCCGGGTGAGCCCGCGATGGCTGCTCACCCGGTCGGCGATCGAGGTGCCGTTCGTGCTGTTCGCGGTCGCGTTGCCGATCATCGGTGCGGGCGAACGGGTCGACGTGCTCGGCCTCAGCCTTTCCACCGAGGGCCTCCATGGCGCGTGGAACATCCTCGCCAAGGGCACGCTCGGGGTCTGGGCGTCGCTGCTGCTGGCCGCGACCACCACCACCCGTGACCTGATCGTCGGGCTGGACCGGCTGCGCTGCCCGCAGATCATCACCCAGATCGCCACCTTCATGCTGCGCTACCTCGACGTGCTTGTCGGCGAGGCCCGCCGGATGCGGGTCGCGCGGATCTCCCGGGGCGACGACCCGCGCTTCCTGTGGCAGCTGCGCGGCTTCGCCGCCGGCATCGGCGCGCTGTTCCTGCGCGCCTTCGAACGCGGGGAACGGGTCTACCTGGCGATGCTGTCGCGCGGTTACACCGGGCGGATGCCGGCGGTGTGGCAGGGGGCCGGGGCGGCCACCACCGGGCAGTGGCTGGTGGCGGCGACCGTGCCGCTGCTGGCCGGCACCGTCGCCGCCACCGCCGCCGTACTGACATGATTCACGGTGTGGCATCGACCGCACCCAGCCTCGACGTCCGAGGCGTCCGGTACGCCTACCCGGACGGGCACGTCGCCCTGCACGGCGTGGACCTGACGGTGGCCCGGGGCGAACGGGTGGCCCTGCTCGGGCCCAACGGCGCCGGCAAGACCACCCTGGTGCTGCACCTCAACGGCATCCTGAGCGCCACCGAGGGCAGCGTCACCGTCGGCGGGCTGCCGGTGACAGGCGACCGGGCGCGGCTGGCCGAGATCCGGCGGCGGGTCGGCATCGTCTTCCAGGACCCCGACGACCAGCTCTTCCTGCCCACCGTCGCCGAGGATGTGGCGTTCGGGCCGGCCAACCTGGGGCTACGCGGGGCGGAACTGGCCGCCCGGGTGGACGAGGCGCTGGCCGCGGTGGGCATGTCCGAGCATCGTGACCGCGCCCCGCACCACCTCTCCTTCGGCCAGCGCCGCCGGGTGGCGGTGGCCACCGTGCTGGCGATGCACCCGGAGATCCTGGTGCTCGACGAGCCGTCGTCGAACCTCGACCCGGCGGCCCGCCGGGAACTCGCCACCATCCTGCGCGCCCTGCCGGTGACCCTGTTGATGGTCACCCACGACCTGCCGTACGCGTTCGAACTCTGCGACCGGTCGGTGATCCTCGACGGCGGCCGGATCGTGGCCGACGGGCCCACCGCCGACCTGCTCGGCGACACCGACCTGCTCGCCCGGCACCGCCTCGAACTGCCGTACCCGTTCAGTCCCGCTCGGAAGTGACAGTCGCGGCGGGTGCCGGGGTCGATGCGGCGGCCGCGCGGGCGGCGGTGTGCAGCCGCAGGACGGCAGCGGCCAGCGCCCCCGCTCCGGCCCCGACGGCCAGGACCACAAGCACCCGGGCGAGCGTCGGTGGCCACGGCACCGGCACGACGGACCGGGCGAGCAGCGCCGCGTTCGTCACCCCGGCGAACAACGCCAGGCAGGCCCCGGCCAACGCCAGCGGAAAATCGGCACCGGTGCGACGGCGCACCGCCCACCCGGCGGCGGCGAGCGCGCCGAGCCCGGACAGCAGCGTCCACACCGGCCCGGTCAGCAACCCGAGCAGCACCGCGCCGACCCCGGTCGCGCCGGCGTCCAGCGTCCGGCCGACCGCGAGCAGCACGGCCGCCACCCCACCGACGGCCAGCAGAGCGCCGAGGCCGGCCGACGCCCGCCGGCCCGGGGCCGAAGCCGCCGGTAGCAGGCCGAGCGCACCCGCCGCGAGCGCGCCGACGATCGCCACCACCCACCACGGGTACGCGTCCGGCGGCGGCACCCAGTGCAGGCTGCCCCGGATCTCCGCCAGCCCGTCCGGGTCACGCAGCGGCACGACCCAGTCGCGTACCCGGTGCTCCCGGTCGGGTGCGGCGCGGACCTGGGCGGGCGGTCCGGCCTCCCGCCAGAGTGCCCGCTGGTCGTGCCAGCGGGCGGTCGAACCGGACTCGACCCGACGCCACTGCGGTGCGGCGGCCGGATCCACCTCCGGCGGCAGGACGGTCTCCCCGGCGATGGTGCGGTTCAGGTACGTCGCGGGGGAGCGGGTGTTCTCGTACACCCCGTCCGGTCCCACCCGCAGGTACGGCTCACCCGAGTAGCCGATCACCTCCACCGGCTGGTCACCGGTGTTTGTCAGTTCCAGCCGGGCACCCGCCTCGATCACCCGTACCGAAAGCTGCGGGCGGTCCGGGGCCACGGCGCTGATCTTCACCCGGTAGTCGGTCCCGTTCGGGGCGTCGGCGCCGTGCGCCACCGCCGGAGCGGCGGTGGCGATCAGCGTGGTGACCAGGCCGGCGAGCAGCAGCCCGGCCCGGGTCAGCAGGGCACGGCTCACCGCCCGGCCGCCTCCACCGCAGCGGTGATGTTCTCCGGCGTCCACTCCCGCACCTGCTCGCCGTTGACCAGGACGGTCGGGGTGCCGGTGACGTTGGCCTCGGTCGCCTTCTCGCTGACGTGCGAGGTCCACGGCTTGTACTTGCCGTCGCGTACGCAGCTGCCGAAGCTGTCGCGGTTCAACCCGACCTCGGCCCCGATGTCGATCAACTCGTTGTCGCTGAGCTGCGCGCCGTTCTCCGGCGGCTGCTTGTCGAACAGCGCCTTGCTGAACTCGGTGAACTTGCCGCCCTCGGCGGCACAACCGGACGCGGCCGACGCGCGGGTCGAGTACTGGGTGCTGGAGAAGCGGTTCAGGTAGGCCACCGGGTGGTACACCACCCGGGCCTTGCCGTCGCTGACCAGCTGTTCGATCGTCGCGCCACTGGTCTGCTCGAACTGCTTGCAGGCCGGGCAGAGGTAGTCCTCGTACACGTCGATGGTCACCGGTCCGCTGCCGACCACGATGCCGGTGCCGTCCTCGGTCGCCCCCGGCGGAGCGATGAAGGTTCCGGAACTCTGACTGGACCAGACGCTCCAGCCGATCAGGCCCGCGACCACAAGCACCGCGACCGCCCCGATCGAGACCCACAGCGTCCGCTTGCGCCGCCGTTCCCGGGCCAACTGTTCCCGGACCACGCGGGCCGCGTCCTTGCGCCCCTTGCGACTACTCATCCTCGTCCTCCACCGGTTCGCCCGTCAGCGCGCCGTCCACCGAGACGGCCGTGCGGGGCCAGATCAGCAGGAACCCGGCCAACGCCAGGAAACCCAGATCCCGGAGGATCTCCGGGAGATAGCTCGGGGTCTGCCCGGGCGGCAGCGCGCCGCCGGTGCCGAAGCAGCCACAGTCGATGGCCAACCCGCGCGACCAGGCCGAGATGATGCCCGCGATGAAGACCACCAGCAGCGCCGCGGAGACCCCGGCGACCAGTCGGGTGGCCAGCCCGAGCAGCAGCAGTACGCCGAGCGCCAGCTCGACGAAGGGCAGCGCCGCCCCGACCACCACCGACACGTCGTACGGCAGCACCTGGTAGGCGTGCACCGCCCGGCCGGAGGCGGCCAGGTCACCGACCTTCGTCGCGCCCGCGTACAGCCAGACGGCGGCCAGCCCGAGGCGGACGACCAGCCCGAGCCAGGGCAGCAGCTTCCTGTTCACCCGGCCAACGCCTCACCGACGGCGTTCACCAGTTCGCTGCGCGCGCGGGCGACCCGGGACCGGATCGTGCCCACCGGCACCCCCTCCACGGCGGCGGCCTCCGCGTACGACAGACCCAGCAGTTGGGTGAGCACGAAGGCGCCCCGCCGCTCGGTCGACAGCCGGCGGACCAGGTCGGCCGCGCCGAACTGCCCGGCCGGGTCGGGGTGCGGCACATCGGTGTACGCGTCGGCGGTGAGCCGCTGGGCCAGCCGACGTCGGCGGACCACCGTGCGCAGGTGGTCGGCGCAGGTCCGCCGGGCGATACCCAGCAACCAGGTACGGGCCGTGGAACGTCCCTCGAAGGCCGGCAGGGCACGAAACGCCCGCAGGTACGTCTCCTGGGTCAGATCGTCGGCGCTGTCCGGATCGACCAGTGCCGCCGCGAATCGCCACACCTCGGCCTGGGTGGCCCGGACGAAGTCGGCCTGGGCGGCCGGATCGCCGTCGCGTGCCGCCAACGCGGCGACGGTGGCGATGTCGGCCGTCTCCGGGTACTCCTGGGCGCGGCGGTCGGCCGCGTCGGAGTCGGCGGCGGCGCTGTCGCGTGGGGCGGGGATCACGACAACCCAGGTTACGCGGCAGCGCGCTGAGCAGCAGGGTCCTTCGGCCCTTCCCATGCAATGCGCCACGCCGGGAACTTTTTCACCTCAGCGTCCGACTACCCGAGCATGACTCCCGGCCCTGAATCGGCGAGCATGGCCAGCATGACTGCCGCCCCTCGCCGCCGATTCGCCCGGCTGACCGCCGCCGCCGGTCTGCTGGTGACCGTCGTGGCCCTGCTGCTCGCTCCGGCGAGCCCGGCCGCGGCGCACGCCGTGCTCTCCAGTAGCAGCCCCGCCGCCTCGTCCGTGGTGCCGAACGCGCCGACCGAGGTGGTGCTCACCTTCAGTGAGCCGGTCCGCAAGGTGCCGGACAAGATCCGAGTGATCGCGCCGGACGGATCGCGGGTCGACCGGGGTGAGCCCACCTTCGCCGACAGCGTGGTGAGCATCCCCGTCGACAACTCCGCCGGCAACGGCACCTACCTGGTCACCTACCGGGTCATCTCCGCCGACAGCCACCCGGTCTCCGGGGCGTTCACCTTCTCCGTCGGCGCGCCGTCCGAGCCGCCGGTGGACACCGGCAACGACAGCCGGGCCGACCCGGTGGTCAGCAACGCGGTGAAGGTCAGCAAGTTCGTCGGGTACGCCGGACTGCTCCTGCTGGTCGGCGCGACGCTTGTGCTCGCCCTGCTCTGGCCGCGTCGACTGCCCCGGACCGCGCCGGCCCGGCTGGCCTGGATCGGCCTCGGGCTTGTCGCGTTGTCCACCGTCGCGACGACCCTGTTGCAGGTGCCGTACACCAATGGTGGCGGCCCGTTCGACATCACCGGCGCCGGCCTGGGCCTGGTGCTCGGCAGCACGTTCGGTGCCGCCCACCTGGTCAGGTTGGGGCTGCTGGCCGCTGCGGCGGTCCTGCTCCGGCCGCTGTTCGCCGGCTCGGTGGGCCGTACCGACCTGATCATCCTCGGGGTGCTCGGTGGGGCGGCGCTGCTCACCTGGCCGCTGGCCGGGCACCCGGCGGCCTCGCCCGCCCCGGCGGTGTCGGTGCTCGTCGACGCGGTGCACCTGGGCAGCATGGCCGTCTGGCTGGGCGGTCTGGTGATGCTCGTGGTGTTCCTGCTGCCCCGGGCCGACGAACGGGAGTTGGGCGCGATCCTGCCGATCTGGTCACGGTGGGCCGCCCTGGCGGTGTCGGCGCTGCTGCTCGCCGGGATCGTCCAGGCCCTGATCGAGGTGGCCACCCCGGCGGCCCTGGTGAACACCACGTACGGCCGGCTGGTGCTGGCCAAGGTCGGGCTGTTCGCACTGGTGATCGCGGTCGCCGCGTACTCACGGCACCTGGTCCGCAAGCGGATCGCGGCCAGCCACCCGGCACCGATGCGCCGGGCGGTCTGGGTCGAGTTGGCCGTCACCGCGGTCGTGCTGGCGGTGACCTCGGTGCTGGTGCAGACCCCACCGGCCCGTACCGCCGGTGCCGACGTGGCCGGTGCCGAGAGCGGCTACTTCACCACCACCGTGCAGAGCAGCCTCTACTCGATGCAGATCGAGATGGCCCCCGCCCAGCGGGGCAACAACTCGGTGCACTTCTACGCCTACACGCTCGACAACCAGCCGCTGCCGATCAAGGAGTGGAAGGCCACCGTCGCACTGCCGTCGGCAGGTATCGAGGCGATCGACGTACCGCTGCTGCCGCTTACCGACAACCACGCCACCGGTGAGATCAACCTGCCGTCGGCGGGGGAGTGGGAGCTGCGGGTGACCGCTCGTACCACCGAGATCGACCAGGCCACGGTGACCGCCACCGTGGACATCCGATAGAGAGGGTTCCATCGATGATCCGTCACCGGCGTACCGTGGGTGCCGTTCTGGCCCTGACGCTCGGCACCGTCGCCACGGCCGTGTTCGGTTTCGCGGCGCCCGCGTCGGCGCACGTGTCGATCAGCCCGAGCGAGGCGAAGCAGGGCGGCTACGGCCGCTTCGCGTTCCGGGTGCCGAACGAGAGTGACGAGGCCTCGACCACCAAGCTGGAGATCTTCCTGCCGGAGAACGCCCCGGTCGGCTCGGTGTCGACCATGCCGGTGCCTGGCTGGACCGTCGCGGTGGAGAAGCGCCGGGTCGACCCGCCGGTACAGGTGCACGGAGCCGAGATCTCCGAGGTGATCTCCAAGATCACCTGGACGGCCGGTGCCGACGCGGCGATCGCCCCGGGCACCTTCCAGGAGTTCCCGGTCTCCATGGGCCCGCTGCCCGACGTGGACCAGATGGTCTTCAAGGCGCTGCAGACCTACTCCGACGGCGGTGTGGTGCGCTGGATCGACGAGCCGCAGCCGGGTGGCGAGGAGCCGGCCACCCCGGCGCCGGTGCTCACCCTCACGGCCGCGACCCCCACGGCGGAGCCCACCGGCGCGCCCACCGCATCGCCCGGCGCGCCCGCCGAGGCAGCCGAGGACGACGACGCGGACGGCAACGGGCTCGCGGTCGGGCTCGGCGTCGCCGGGCTGGTGGCCGGACTCGCCGGGCTGGTGCTGGGCGGCCTGGCATTCGCGCGTACCCGCCGGGTCGGTGGTCCCGGCCAGGGCGGCGAGGCGACGGCGGCCTCCTGACCCCCGACACCGCTCACCATGAGACCCGCCGGATGCTCCCGGCGGGTCTCGTCGTTCCCGACGGTCCTCCTCCCGCGTTCCCGACGGTCCGCCTTTCGCCTGTCCAGTGATCCGCCTTTCGCGTGTCCGGCGGTCCACCTCCCGCGTGTCCGGCGGTCCGCCTTTCGCGTGTCCTGCTGTGCCGACAGTCCGTCGCGGCTGTGCCGAGGCTCCGTCGGCCGCGTTGTCCGCCGAGAACACACGGTCTTCTCCGCGTGCCTGCCGGATATCCACTGCTCAGCCGTTCGTCGTGGGTAAGGTCGGCCGGGTAGTTGGCTACGGAGAGGGATTTGGCGGATGCGTTTCGTGTGGACGCTGGCCGGAATGTTGTCGCTGGCCGTCGGCATCACCGCGCTGGTCGGCGCCGCCGCGCTCGGCCTGCTGACCGGTCACGCAGACCCGGGCGGTGCCTACGCGGCTCGTTTCGAGACCGTGCAGACCACCGGGCACGCGGTGGTGGTGACCGACCTCGACGAGCTGGTACGCCAGGAGGTGCCGTTCGCCGGTGTCGGCGAAGCCCGGATGCAACTTGACGCCCGTACCCATGACGGCCCGGCCTTCGTCGGCCTGGCTCCCGCCGACGAGGTACGACACTGGCTGGCCGGCGCGCCGTACGCCGTCGTCGAGCGGATGGCGCTGGCCCGGGGCCCGCTGCCGGTCCGACTGACACCGGTCACCCCGTCCGAAGGCGAGCCGCCGACCGTACCGGCCGGACCCGGCGCGCAGACCTTCTGGGCCCGCGCCGGCAACGGAACCCTGGAATGGACCCCCGACGAGCTGGCCGGGCAACGGCTCAGCCTGGTGCTGATGCGCACCGACGGTCGCGCCGACCTGACCCTGGAACTGCGAGCCGAGTTGCGACCCGGCTGGCTGGCCCCGGCCACCTGGGGCTCGCTGACCGCCGGCATGCTGCTGGTGATCGTCGCCGCGCTGCTCCTGCTGCGCCCGGTACGCCCCCGCGAAGTGATCATCGTGGTCGAGCCGGACCAGGTGCCGATGCTCGCCGGTCGTCTCGGGATCAGCTCGCTCAGCGGCCTCGGCACCCCGCCCCCGAACCGTTTCGCCGAGCGGCAACTCGTCGCGGTGGGCAGCACCCTGCCCGCCACCCGAGCAATAGCCCCCGTACCCCGCCCCCAGACCCTCGCCGACCTCCCCGCCCC
>NZ_PNOZ01000004.1:0-154871 GCF_002879555.1 Verrucosispora sp. ts21
CTGGACCTACACCCACCCCAACCCCGGCACCAGCCGCCCCCACGCCCTCACCACCGTCACCGCCACCGGCCCCCTCGCCGCCACACCCACCCGAACCTTCACCTACGACAACGCCGGAAACACCTCCACCCGACACACCGAAACCGGCACGGCACAGCAACTGACATGGAACGCCGAAGGCCGCCTCAACACCTTGACCGAAGGCACCGACCAAACCACCTACATCTACGACGCCGACGGCAACCGGATCATCCAACGCGCCCCGAACAAGACCACCCTCTACCTCGGTGCCACGGAGCTCACCCTCGCCAGCGGCGGCAGCCAACCCGACGGCACCCGCTACTACAGCGCCGCAGGTCGCACCATCGCCGTGCGCACCCTGACCGGCCTCGTCTGGAGTGGCAGCGACCACCACGGCACTGAACAAGTCCAAATCAACGCCGACGACCTCACCACCAGCCGCAAGCGCCGCCTGCCCTACGGCGAAGACCGCACCACTCCTCCAAGCATCTTCCTCGGCACCCGCGGATTCGTCGGCGGCACCCAAGACGACACCGGCCTCACCCATCTCGGCGCCCGCGAATACGACCCCACCACCGGCCGCTTCATCAGCGTCGACCCCATCCAAGACCTCACCGACCCACAACAGTGGAACGGCTACAGCTACGCCAACAACAACCCCACTACCTTCAGCGACCCAACTGGCAATATCTGGACAGACTTCTTAGTCGGCAGCGACCCGCACTTCAACGGCCCTGGAGCAGGAACAAAGTCGTACGGCCCAGTGGGTACGGGTGCTACCTCCAAGACTAGAGAAACCAACCACTGCGCCAACGGCAGCCCTTACTCTTGCCAAGCGGCCGCTGACAAAAAGGCCTACGCATCCGCCAAGATTAAAACAAAACCGCATCAGGAACTCGGATTCGTCGGTCAACTTCTCACTGACGTCACTTGTACAGTGATGGTCATATGCCGGCTAGCCGACACGGGAGTCGGCATCGCCACCATCGTAACCGCGGTCTACCATGGCGACTTCGCAGCAGCCGGCGACGGAGCCCTCGGATTCCTGCCGGGTTGCACCAGAAAATGCGGCGACTACGCGGGCGACACCTACAATTGGCTCCAAGGCAAACGCGGCAAACGAAGCGCCGGTGCCTGCATCGTGCCCAGCACGGGGAACAGCTTCGCCCACGGCACCGAAGTCGTGATGGCAGATCGCACCACCAAACCCATCGAAGAAGTCAAGATCGGCGAGTGGGTCCTGGCTACTGATCCCGAGACCAGCGAAACCTATCCTCGGCAAGTCACGGCCACGCACATCAACCACGACACCGAACTCGCGGACATTACGGTCAAGCTCCCCGGCGGCGGAACCGCCACCATCAACACCACCCAACACCACAAATTCTGGAGCGAGACCCGCACCACCTGGATTGACGGCGGCGCACTCACCGCCGGGGAAGACCTCCTCAGTCTGCACAGGCACGCCGTCCCCGTCGTCGCAGTAAAGGCATACGGCGGTGTGGCTACCATGTACGACCTCACCGTCGACCAGACCCACACGTACTATGTGCTGGTGGGCGAGACGCCGGTCCTCGTTCACAACAGTAACTGTGACGTCTCGGATCTGGCCTCGAAGATCGATATTGAGAACATTTCGATGACCAAGACTGTCGAAAATCACACCTGGGACATTGCTGGTACTCGGGACGTCGATGCCCCCAACTTCGGTAAGGCAGCACGTCCTTACATGAACGGCAATAACAGGTTGCTCCTTCGGGAGATCATGGAGGGATCTGCACCCAGGATGGATTCCCGTGGCGCTCCTGGGGTTGTCGAGTGGAGAACGCCTGGAGCGATGAACGGAAGCAACGGGATCTGGGAGCTCAACATCGACGCAAATTCCAACAGAATCGTCCACTTCGTCTTCAAGAGCACAAAAGGCTAGCCCGAGATGAAATTCTCCATCCAAGACGGATCTCCTCTTGAGGGTGTCCTCAGTTACGACGAGTCCGATTATGGATTCTCCTTCAGTGCGCAGAGCGGGGAGTCGTTGAGCGAGAGGCTCGGCTCGGAGGGGGTTGCGAGTGTGCTGATCGGCACGCTCCAACTCGAGGTCGATATTGAGTCCCGGGAAGTCCTGTTCGCCTGGGGGTACTTCCCGAACGTTCGGGGCGTGGTGGCCGAGTTGACTGCTCCACAGTTCAATCCCGGGCGGGTATTCATCTCGTCGGACCACTCTTTCGAGCCTGGGGTTTCTTTCGAGGTTCCTGGAGACAGGTGGCGGGTTTCGTATGATCCTTCCTCCGGGTGGGTCGCCGTTCGTCTGAACGATGCCACCGACGCTAAGTTCGTCCAAATCGCTAGCGGAACTGTCTTGGGCGTCGACAACGGTGATCTGGTGTCGGTCTGGCTTAATCCGGTTTTTGCCGAGTGACAGGCGCTGAGTCGCACGGTTAAGCAGAAGATCCGTTAGTGTCAGCAAAAATGAAGCCCCGCCAGGTGTGCCCTGGCGGGGCTTCTGCATGCGGTGACGGCAGTAGTTGACGGCAACGTCAGCGGACGGTGGCTCCGCACAGCGGCGGGTCGTCGCCGTCGTTGCGGGTCGACTCGTCGTTGGCAGGGCCGTCAAGGGCGGTGCTCAGGGTGTCGGCGCTGGAGGCGGAGCCGGACGTGGGCGTAGAGGTGGCGGTGACGCCGGTGGGCGTGGCCGAGGAGTTCCTTGATTACGACGAGTTCGACGCCCTGTTCCAGGAGGAGGGTGGTGGTCGAGTGGCGGACGTCGTGGAAGCGGATGCGGCGGAGGTCGGCTCTGCGCAAGGGCGTGGTGAAGGTCCGGGTGAGGTTAGTCGGGTCGATCGGCCTGCCCTGAGGCGTGGTGAACACGTACCCGTTGTGCTGCCACTCGGTGCCTGCCGTTTGCCGTTCGCGCTGCTGCTCCTCGTGGTGGTGCTTTAGCGACTGGAGGCAGCGGGCGGGGAGGGCGATGCGGCATTCGGAGGCCCGGGTTTTGGTGGGCAACGTGGTGAGTCCGGCCGTGTTGGTGCGCTGCAAGGTGCGGCGGACGGCAGCGGTGCCCCGGTCGAGGTCGAGGTCTTCCCAGAGGAGGCCGAGAAGTGCGCCTTTGCGGAGTCCGGTGTGAAGCGCGAGTTCGAACAGGGCATGAAAGTCGGCGTCCGCGCCCGGCCGCGAGGAACTGGCTGGCTTCGTCGGCGGTGAGGAGTTCAAAGCGTCGGGGCCGGGATATGCCGGTGCGGACGTTGCGGGCGACCTTGCGCGGGATCTCCTCCTCACACACGGCATGCTCCAGGGTGGACTTGAGCACGGAGTGGATGTAGGTGAGCGTCAGCGGAGAGAGCAACTTGTGGCAGCACTGGCCGGCGGCGCAGCAACGGGGCTCATCACGCCGGGCATCGATACCGCGCGAGCAGCACTGGCAGGTGGTGCGGAGCTGGTTGAGCCAGGTACGGACATCCTTGGCGGTGAGCTTGGTGAGCTTCTTCTTGCCCAGGCGGGGGATGAGGTTGTACCTGCCGAGAATGTCATCCGGGCAGCTCAGGCGGCATGTTCGTACTCGTGAAGTACGCCGCCGAGACGGTCGCGTCGGTGGATGTTCAGGTGGGCGAGCCGGTTCGGATCGGTGATCGCTTCGGGTAGCGGTGCGAGTGGCCGGGCGTCGGCGATGCCCTGATGAGGGCGATGCTCGTTGTAGAAGGCTTCGTACTCGCGTAGCGCGTGCAGCAGGTGCCGCTGGTTGAGGCTCAGGGTCCGGTCGAGTAGCTCGCATCGGCAGGTCCGTACCCAGCGTTCCATGATCGCGTTCATCCGGGGCATCCGGACACCGGTCAGCACGACATCGATACCGGCGTCGGCGAGAATCGTGTCGAACAGGGCCGGGTACTTGCCGTCGCGGTCGCGGATCAGATATTTCACCAGGCAGCCGGTGTCTTCGAGATCCATGACCAGGTTGCGGGCGTCTTGTGCCACCCACGCCGCGGTGGGTGCGCGGTCGCACCGAGAATCCGGATCCGCCGGGTGGCATGGTCGATGGTCGCGAGGACGTAGAGGCGGGCACCGGTCAGGGTGGTCGTTTCGAAGAAGTCCGCGGCGATGATCGCGTGGCCTTGGGATCGTAGGAACGCCGCCCAAGTGCTGCTGGTGCGCTCGGGTGCCGGATCGACACCGGCATCCTTGAGGATCTCCCAGACGGTGGACGCGGCGACCTTCACGCCCAGCACGAGGAGTTCGCCCTGGATGCGACGGTAGCCCCAGCCGGTGTTCTCGCGGGCCAGCCGCAGGACGAGCCGACGGATCGCCCGGATCGTGGGTGGCCGCCCGGCCCGTTTGGGCCGGGAACGTCGGGCGTGTCGGCGGGCGATCAGATCGCGATGCCAGCGCAGCACGGTCTCCGGGCGTACCAGCAGCCGTAGGCCGTCCAGCGAGGTACGGGGCAGTGGGTGCAGCAGAGCCGCGAGCCACGCCCGATCTGCAGAGGTGAACCGGACCCGGTCGCCGTGCAGGTGCCGTTCGAGCACCACGATCTGGTGCCGCAACGCCAGGATCTCGGCGTCCTTGTCGCGGTCGCTCACCGGCAGCAGCCGCAGCAGGGCCAAAGTGTGGTCACGCCGAGGTAGGCCAGTCGAAACAGCACACCCCTATCGTCGCGCAGCGCTCGATGTCGACCACTGCCGTGACTCGGCCGAACGAATCCGCGCCGGGAACCGGCCGCTCCAATGCCTGGTGATCACATCGCTGTGACCAGGGCGGATTAGGTTTTCGGCGTCCACAAGGTGCAGGCAGTGGCGTTGGAAGTCAGGGTCGGCGTGTTGCGCTCCTCGCCGAACTCGCCCAGACGGTTTTCGGAAGGGCTGGCGCGGCTTCTCGTCCGATCGTGTGTCGGCTATCGGTCACTTCGCTGGTGATGTCCTTCCTGGCTGGTTCGGTAGCGCGGAGGATCTGTCCGACCGGAGGGCGACTGCGGGGGAGTGTTCGTGACCGCGATGCTGGGTCCGGCGTGGACACTGAAGCCGGACACTCCGGATGACACCGGCCGTCAACCGCTTGCTGTTGAAACCGTGATCGGGGCGCATGCCGCAGCTCTGATCCCTGGTGTCATCACCACCACTCCGCACGCCCGTTATCTGGCTCTGCACGCACGTCTCGCGATCGAAGCGCAGCGGCGAGGCTGGACCGGTAGCAAGGATGTGCAGGCTTTCCATGCGCTGGTTCGGCGTAGCGAGGTCGTCCTCGCTGCGGTGTCAATCGCGCACGGTGAGGCGGAGGATGATCACCACCTGCGGGCGGGGCCTTTCGGGGTGCACGGCGTGAACACGATCCGGCCCGAGCTGCAGCGTCACCGTCTCGTGGATGTGGGCCGGGCAGCTGACAGGTACAGCCGGGTCCGGGGCGGCTATCTGCAGACGTACGCGGGAATCGAGGCGGTGCTCGGTCTCACCGATGGGGGACGAGTCCCGCTGCCCGGGCCCGCGGCGGATACCGACCAGATCGCCGCCCTCGACGAGGTGTTGCGTGTGGCGGAACGGGAGAAGCCACTCTCGTTGGCGGATCTCGACGGCTTGCGTCACTTGTGCGTGTGCGCCATGGGCGACACGCCCGACGGTGAGTGCGTGCGCAATGCCTACTTCATCGGCACGGAGCGCTCTGGTCACGCGCAAATCCATCGAAGCAGCGCGGCGTTGCTGGTGAGGGCGCTGGCTGGCGAGCATGTCGACGGCGAGTCGATCGACATGGCCATGGACCGGTGGTGCTGTTTCCGGCCGGGTCTGCGGGAGTTGGTGGGTGACGATCTGTACGCTCATGCCCTCGTCTGGCGCGGCGCACTGCTGCGTAACTGGTCGGTCTGGGCGTGGCGGCTGATCTGGGCGAGGTTGGTGTCGCCGTTGTCCGATACCGGCACCCTCGAAGAGGCGATCGCCGAGTTCGTCCGCGGTCTTCCGGACGCCACCGTTCGCGAGGCCCTCGTCGACGGTCTTCCTCAGGTGATTGACGGTGCCGGCACCCCGCTGCCGGTCGAACATGACCTGTACGACGAGGCGTTGAACAGCGAGGACTGGACGGTGTTCGGCATGCTGCGGCTGCTCGCCGTCGGTGCCCGGCGTGTGGAGCACCTTGACCCGATCACCCGGGATGCCTTTGTCGGCGCGTTCTCCGATGATCTGGGGCCTGGCTCTGTGACCGCGTGGCTGGCCCGCAGTGGTGAGCGGCCGTTGGTCGATGCCGTCTCCGATCTCGCGGGGGTGCTGTTTCATCGGGCCGAGGCGGTGAGCCGGCAGAAGATGCAGTGGACCCGGCACGGGCTGCGGCTTCCCACCCGGCTGCGGCGGGTTGGTGACCGATGGCGTTTGGAGGGTCGAGAAGGGCGGGCTGCGGTCTCTCTGCGGTTGCCGACATTCACCAATGTGATGCGGCAACTGGGTGTGCTCTCGTACGACGGTGACACCTGGAGTGCTGGCCGGCACGCCGCTGAGGTGAGGTTATGACGGTGTGGGAGGAACTGCGGGGCGCGGCACCGCCCGCGCTGCTGCGTGGCCGCCTGCTTGCGGATGTGGAGGAGGTCCTCGTCCTCACATACACCTGTGACTTGTCGTTCTTCGAGGACGTCTGCCTGCGGGAGGCGCAGGCCGTTCGAGCCCGCACCACGGTTCTGTACGACGCCGGCCAGCTCACCCAGCTTCCTGGCCGGGCCGACTACCTGGCCTTGCCGGTCGTCTGCAAGGCAGGCGGAGCTTTCCACCCGAAGCTCGTGGTGATCGCCTCCAAGACCGACGCAGTGGTGGGCGTTGGTTCCGGTAATGCCACCGCGTCGGGCTGGCACCACAACGCCGAGGTCTGGACGACGCTGCGTGGCGAGGGCCCGACAGTGCCGCAGATGTTCCATGATCTCGCTGACTGGCTGCGTCACCTGCCCGCCGTGGTCTGGATGGAGGAACTCGGCCGGGAACGCCTCGACCGCGTCGCGGAGTTGCTCACCTTCCGTCCGGCAGAACAGGCGCCCGACCAGCCTGTGCTGGTGACGACGACGGCACGTCCGATCATCGAGCAGCTCCCGGTGCCGAAGACGTCTGTCTCCTCGCTGGCGGTCGCCGCCCCGTTCTTCGACCCGAAGGCGAAGGCGCTGCGTCGGCTGGTCGACCGCTTCGAACCCGCCGACCTGCAGCTCCTGCTCACCCGGGACGTGCAGTGCGATCCGGACGCCCTCTCCCACGTGGTCAAGCGGGCCGGCACGAGCGTGGTCGCGACCCCGCAGAGCAGTCGCTACCACCACGCGAAGATCGTGGAATGGCGCACGGAGCGGCAGTCGTGGGCGCTGACCGGCAGCGCCAACTGCAGCACCGCCGCCCTCATCAAGACCATGGCTGCGGGTGGCAACTGCGAGCTGGGCTTGCTGACCGGCATGTCGGAGCCGCTGATCTCCGCCGTGCCGGCACACGAGGTGGACCTCGAACAGCCGGCTGACCTGCACATTCGGGAAGCCGCCGAGCGTGTCCCCTCGGGGCCCTCCCTGCGCGTACTCGGCGTCCGAATAGGCGAAGGGAGCGTGGAGGCGACGGTCCTCACCGACGAGAACCAGGCCCCGGCCTGGCTCGTGGTGGAAGGGCTACGACTCGACCACCAGCGCAGCGACGGGAAACTCCACCGCTATGCCGGATTTCCGGATCCCGACTGGTCCGTCGCGTCCGATGGTCATGCGACCACATCCGTGGTGACGGACACGGGCACACAGATCCGCGACGTCGTGGTGACCGATGTCGGCGCAGCGCTGTCACGCATCGACCACCCATCTCCGCTGGAACACACGCCCCTACCGTTCGTCATCGCTGACCAAGCGCACCAGGCCGCGCTCTTCGAGGCGCTCGCCCACCTCGCCTCGGTCCGCCCAGACAGAATCGCCAACTCGTCTGCTGACAATCGGCGCCGTCAGGTGGAAAACCGGATCACCACAGCCGTCGGACCCGCGCTGCTGCGTTTCACCCTCGGCACCAACCACCAACGCAGATCCACCCCGGCTGACAGCGAGATCTTCGACCCGAACGACGAGAACGACACGTCACCGTCGACCCGGCAGAGCGAGAACGAGACGGCATGGCACACCTCGCCGGCACATCCGGAGACCGTCGCGACCGTGCTGGACGCTCTCACGACAGGCCAACGCACCCGCCTCCGACGTGAGATTCAGGAACTGGTCGATGCATCGGAGGACTGGCCGCTACCGGCGAAGCTGGCCGTCAGCCGACTGGTGCTGACCGTGGTCGCCGGCGGACTCTGGGAAGACGCAACCGACTGGTCCGACCTGCTCTACTGGGTAGTGCTGCAACTCTGGCTGGCCGACCAGGAAGAAAGCCTGGACCACGAGCACGCAGCCCTCGCCACCATCGGACTCATCGCGCTGCGCAATGGTCTCGACCGTCGCAACGAACCGGACAGCGAACTCACCGCACAGTTCGAGGAACTACGGCAGGCATACACGGAGCGGACCGGCTGGCTGGCAGCGGTACCGGAAGAAACGATCCGACGCTATGCGGCAGGACTGAGCGGACACACCTTCGGCGTGCTGTTCGAGCACACCAACTTCGTCACCGAACTCGACTGGATTCTGCAACGCTCTGCGCTACACGACGCGGTGGACCGGCTCGCCAGCGCCCAACTCGACGGTACCGTCGTCCGCGTCGCACGCGGCCGAACCACTCGCCAGGCGGTGCTCGCCGCCCTGGATGCTCTGCGTAACTTCCCCGACGTCCACGTGGTGTCCGACGACGAGCCGACGGTGCACGGCTGGTGGAACGGGCGCCGCCTGCTCCTGGTCACGAAGGCGGGCATCGGCTGGCGAGCCGAGCGCTGGGAACGCCTGATCACCGGCATCGCCGCCTACTCACGCGGCACCCCGCTACGCCCGCCGGACCGACGCTGGACACCATCCGGACCCGACGATCCCTTCGACTCGACTGCCCTGACGCGTGGACGCATGCTGTCTGTGTCGGTTGAATGACCCCGCCCGCACCGCGATCACCGGCAGTTCGAGGCTGGACGCGGCGGCGACGGTGACCCGGCTTGGTGCAGTGGTGACCCTGATAAGACAGCTTGGTCGGCGTCCGGGTGCGGCCGACGACGCCTGGCCAGGGGGTGGGCGACGGGAGTCAGCAGGACATCGCCCCCCGTTTACCCCCCGAAAACCCTCACCAAAGGTCGACAATCAGTGACAAGAAGCGCCCAGTGCCTGGTTGTGTCTGTGCAGCTCAACGCCTGATTTTGGCAATCAACGACAAGTCTGATTCAGCTACGTTCCGTAACAAGGGGGTTTTGGCGACCAATGACAAGCCCCGACGAGCGTTGCTCGACAAGAGGTTTCGGTGGGTTCAAATCTCCTCGTTCGCCACGAGAGTCTGGTGTTTCGCCGGGGATGCGCCGGTCGAGAACTCTACTACTGGAAAGTGCCTCTCGGCGATTGCGGACGCCGCGCAGAGGAAGGTGTGCAGGTTGGGCGATTCGGTCGTCTGGATCGGTGATCCGCAGTTGAGACGGTTGTCGCTGCTGGAACGGCCAAAGCTGTCGGCGACGAGGTGGTCCCCGGTCTCTCCCTGTGATCTTCCCGGCCTCGGTGCCTTGCAAGTCTCGGTGAACTGCTCGTCAGTCTATGGAAGTTATGCCCAATTATTCTGATTGCAGATGACTTGTGTGTTAGGTCGTGGGCCGCCTCGGACAGTAACCTTTCTTGCTGAGAATTTTCTGAAGATCGCGTTGCGTGAAGGTGTTGGCTGGGCGGGTGGAGAGGTAGGCCCTTGATGCGTGCTTTGTGGCGGTATTCGGCGGCAGGTGTGATCCGACGGCCCGTCTGAGGGACTCTACTGTCGAGGGAGGTGACGTTCTACGACACGTACACCGTCGAGGGCTCCCAGACACCGTTCGATGGCAACATTGCCGAGAAACGTGTCTACACCAGCCCGAGCACCTATGTGTCCAGCGGACGCAGCACCTATGACAACACCGGCCGCCTCTTGACCTCGACCGATCCGGCGGGGCTGACCACCACGACTACCTACAGCCCGGCCGTGAACTGGCCCGACAACGGGATCACCAGCACCATCGGCGGTGGCTTCAACCACACCACCACCACACTGATCGACCGACACACCGGCCAACCATCGAGAATCACCGACCCGAACAGCAAGATCACCGATTTCGTCTACGACCAGCTCGGGCGCATTGCCGAGGTGTACCTACCGGGTCAGGCCAAGTCGTCCGGGGTGCCGTCGCTGCGGTTCAGCTACCAGATCAGCTCCAGCGGCATCGGCCAACCCACCGCACCCGCGCGCACTAGGACCGAAACGCTGCAATCCCACAGCGGCAGCCCCGTTTACCTGAACTCTTACCAGTATGTCGACGGCCTTGGCCGCATCAGGGAAGCCCAGCAGCCGGGCCCGAATGGTGGACGGATCGTCACCGCCACCACCTACGACGCCCGTGGCAACGCCTCCGCCACCACTAGCCCCTTCCACAACAGCTCAGCAGCAGGGTCCGGGCTGGTCAATCCGAACCTAACTACTGTGCCGGCTGTTCACGAAGCCAGCTACGACCACCTCAACCGGGCCACCACCCAGGTGGACAAGAAGCTCGGCACGGCGTGGCGGCAGACGGCAACCACCTACCACGGCGACCGCGTCACAGTCATTCCCCCGACCGGTAGCACCAAAACCGTCCGCCACGCCGACGTACGCGGCAACGTCACCCGCTTGGACCAGTACACTTCGGCCACCAACCCGAACACCTTTCAGAGCACCACCTACACCTACGACCTGCTCAACCAACTCACTAAAGTCGTCGACTCCGCCGGCAACACCTGGACCAACACCTACGACCTCGCCGGCCGTCTGACGCAGAAGGTTGACCCGGACGCCGGCACGAGCACCACCCACTACGACAGCGCCGGCCGGCTCGCCTACACCATTGATGGCCGCGGCCAGAAAATCTCCACCGAGTACGACACCATGTCCCGGGCGAAAGGCCGCTGGTCCGGCGACGTCGGTAGCGGCACCAGACTGGCCAGCTACGTCTACGACACCCTTGCCAAGGGATACCTGACATCCTCCACCCGCCACCACGGCGGCAGCGACTACACCACCGCCGTGACCGGCTACACCAACAGCTACCAGCCCACCGGCACCACCGTGACCATTCCGGCGGCCGAGGGTGCCCTCGCCGGCATCTACGGCAACATGTTCACCTACGACAAGGCCGGGCACCTCACCAGCAGCAGTCAACCCGCCGCGGGCGGGCTGCCCGCCGAGACCCTCACATTCGGCTACGACAACAACGGCTACCCCACCACCATGACCGGCGCAGCCACCTACATCGCCGCCACCAGCTACTACGCCAACGGCCCCACCCACCAACTCCTCCTCGGCGCCACCGGCAAACGAGTCCGACTGACCAACACCATCGACCAGCAGACCGGCCGGCTCGACGCCACCAGCATCGACCTCGAAAGCACCCCCGGGACCTTCACCACCAAATACGGCACCGCCTACCGCTACGACCCCATCGGCAACATCACGTCCATCCTCGGCAGCACCAACGGCACCGCCGACCAGATCGAATGCTTCCGCTACGACCCCCTACGCCGACTCACCACCGCCTGGACCGGCAACACCCCAGCGACAACCGCCTGCGACCAAACCCCGCAACGAGGCGGCAGCATTGACCCCTACTGGCGATCCTGGGAATTCGACACCGTCGGCAACCGCACCACACAAACCGACCACAACACCGCCGGCAACACCACCTGGACCTACACCCACCCCAACCCCGGCGCCAGCCGACCCCACGCCCTCACCACCGTCACCGCCACCGGCCCCCTCGCCGCTTCCTCTACCCGCTCCTTCACCTATGACACCGGTGGGTACAACCTCACCCGGCACACCGACACTGGCGTGGCGCAGCAGTTGGAATGGAACGCCGAAGGGCGGCTCCACACCCTCACCGAGGGCGCCGAGACGACTTCATACATCTACGACACCGAAGGTAACCGACTCATTAGTCGGGCCTCCGACAAGACCACCCTCTACCTTGGCGCCACCGAACTCACCCTCAACGCCGGCGCCACCCAAACCGGCGGCACCCGCTACTACAGTGCCGCAGGCCGTACCATCGCCGTCCGCACCCAAGCTGGCCTGGTCTGGAGCGGTGGTGACCACCAGGGCACCGAACAAATCCAAATCAACGCCGACGACCTCACCACCAACCGCAAGCGCCGCCTCCCCTACGGCGAAAACCGCACCACTCCTCCAAGCATCTTCCTCGGCACCCGCGGCTTCGTTGGCGGCACCCAAGACGACACCGGCCTCACCCATCTCGGCGCCCGCGAGTACGACCCCACGCTTGGGCGGTTTATGAGCATCGACCCGATCATGGACCTCGCAGACCCGCAACAGATGCACGGTTACGCGTACGCCAACAATTCCCCGGCTACTTACAGCGACCCCAGTGGGCTCTATTTCGAAGAAGGCAGCCATGGTGGCGGTCAGCGCGGCTACGTCACCAAGACCTCGTCGGGGAAAAACCAGGTGAAGGTTGCTGGCAAGAGCGTGGCGGTTGGATGCTCGAGCTTCAAGTCCTGTGAACGCGAGGCCGACCGCTCTTCCAGCTGGGGTAAAGCACCGATAGCCCCAAAGCAGAAGTCAAAATTTCTACCAGCTCTTAATAAGCTCCTTCCGTCGAATTGCTCGAACGGTTCCGACAGCAAGTCTGGGTGCGGTGGGCCGGCTATGTGGATGCTCGACGCCGTGCGATATGGCGTGGAGGCTGGTGTAGATCCGCGGCTTGTTCTGTCCGTGCTTATGGCAGAGGTTGCGAACTCTGAGGATTGGGGCTTCTTCGAGAGACCGTTGCAGCGAGCCTCGGTTGTCGCTGATTGGCTTGGCATCTATGGTCCGCTCAAGAGCTTCGTTGGCAACGTCACCGGGTTCAAGGATGGGGAGGGCAGTAATCCGCCATCGATTGGATGGGGGAATATTCAAAAGCAGACCTTCGAGAACGTCAAGAAGAATCACCCGGAAGCGCTGGGTGCCGTCGGATGGACCGATCTTATCGGTGATAACTCCCTGGCGATCCGGGTAACTGCCTATGCTCTTGCGGACAATCAAGCCTTGGCGGAGAGGACTGCTCCAGCGAGCATGCGGCGGACCTGGACTCCAGAGCAGGTGGCAGCGGGGATATATAATATCGGAGAAGATAACTATGCTGCAGCTGTCGGGAGAGGAGGCTTCGGCCCCGTGGGCTCCACTTACGCTTCGACAATAGGCCGGTATATGCAAAGGTCAGACGCCTTGATCTGCGGATCGGGTGTGTACAGTTGCTGATCCGGGGGCCTCTAGCGACCGTTATGTTGACTCCGTTATTGGCTGTCGGAATGGCCGCCTGCGGAGTGGAGCCCAATGAATCAATCGATTACCAGCGGCTGATTTCGGTCAGCAATTTCGACTTGATTCGTGAAGGCTATTCAAAATCTGCTTTTGGGGTTTATGTCGGCTCGGCGAAGGTCAGCCTTGTTGACTCGGTGTCTGGCCCCGGTTTGACGTTGGCAGCTGGCCCGGTCGACCTTTCGAACGGGTCATTCAAATACATAGCCGAGGGCAGGGGGCGCGCGGATAGCACGGGCGACTGCTGGGTCTGGTTGTACAGCCTGGACTCAGATCCGTCTACCGTGGAGTACGCTGGTGTCGACCGGCTAACACCCGCCCAGCGTGCGGGCGTATTAGACGGTTCGCTTGTTGTTATCAGGCTCAATGTGCTATGCGACGCCCAAGCTGACGGTTAGCAGGGCAGGGTCATTGCGTTCTAGCCGTGCGGGCGTCTGAGCTGGGGTTTTCCGAGGTGTATTGCCTCTGTGGAAGCGGGTGAAGCCCCCAAGGCGATCATGGAGTTCTCACGCTGCACGACAACCGAGGACTTCACCCGCCGATGACATCATCTCTGATCTCCGTACTGACCGTGACAACCCCCGGGACCGACACGCCACCAGAGCCGATCACCGACAGTGAATGCGGAGGGCTCCTGGTCGCGGTGAGCCTGGTCCCGGACCCACGGAGCCCGCGCGGGGTGCGGTATCCCTTGGCAGCGTTGCTGACCGTCGCGGTGTGTGCGGTCCTGGCCGGTGCCACGTCGTTCACGGCGATCGCCGACTGGCTGTACGACCTGGACGAACCGGCCCTGGTCCGGCTCGGGTTCACCCGTCGCGTACCCGCCGGCACCACGGTGTGGCGGCTGTTGACCCGCCTGGACGCCGCCCTGATCAGCACCGTTCTGGCCGGCTGGCTGCGTTCCCGGGCACGACCGCAGGCCGTACGGCCACGCCGCTACCGGACCGTGATCGCCGTCGACGGTAAGACGCTCCGGGGCGCCCGCCTGGGCGACGGCCGTCAGGTGCACCTGCTGTCCGCGCTGGACACCAGCAGCGGCATCGTCTTGGCCCAGGTCACCGTCGACACGAAAAGCAACGAAATCCCCCGCCTTCACCCCACTGTTGGACGCCGTCGAGCGCGTGCTCGGCAGTCTGGACGGCGTCCCGTTCGTCGCCGACGCCCTGCATACCCAGACGTCTCACGCCGAGCAGATCACCGCCCGCGGCGCTCACCTGCTACTGCAGGCCAAGGGCAACCAGCCAACCCTGTTGTGGGTTTAAATCCTCTTGTGCTGGTGCTCTCCGTCAGAGCTCGGCGAGGGTGAGCAGTCGGTCCATCTCGGCCAAGGGTAGCGCCGTTGCCGGGTCAGGTGCTGCGTGTGGCGACGTGGCCGAAACCGCGCCGGTAGCGCATTAGCCGGCGAACGAACCCGGCCGGCAACGCCGGATTCTCGGCGAGACCGTCCAACACCTTCGTCAGGTGGGCCGGCGTCGGGGCGTCCTCAGTCATACGCCGCACATCCCCGCGCCCGTTGCGCCGTCACGAGTCTCGCACGTTCAGCACAAGGCGGGAATGCCCCAGGTCGGTGGCTGAGGGCAGCAATCAGCGGCATCCTGGAATGGTTCGCTAAGAGGGCGTCTGATTCACGTAGTTTGTGTGTTATGTGGTTTCATGTTTCTCGCCAGGTCGGTGTGGTTTCGGCGGAGAGTCGTTTGGCAAGGTTGTCGATCATTGCGATGGTGATCATGCTGGCGGAGTTGTCGGGACGGGTCTCGTAGTCACGTACGAGATGACGGTGCTGCATCAGCCAGCCCAAGGTGTGTTCGACCACCCATCGGCGCTTGACGACGCTGAAGCCCTTGACGCTGGGGTCTTTGGTGACAACCTCGACGTCAACGCCCAGGCGGGCACCGTGTTCGACGACGCGGTTTTTGAAGCCGGCGTCGACCCAGGTCTTGGCCAGGGTGGGATGGGCGGTGGTGGCCTGGTCGAGCAGGTCCATGCCGATGGTGTAGTCGCTGACGCTGGCGGCGGTGACGATCACGGTGCGTAGGAGGCCGAGGGTGTCGGTGATGATGCCGCGTTTGCGGCCGACGATCTTCTTGTTCGGGTCGATGCCCTGGGTGGTGGTCGGAACGTTGGTGGATGTCTTGACGCTCTGGATGTCCATTATGGAGGCGGTCGGGGTGGTGGTCCGCCCGTGGTGGTCACGGACCAGGCCGGTGAGGTGGTAGTTCAGTTCGGAGAAGATGCCTTCCTTGCTCCAGGCGGCGAAGTAGGCGTAGACGGTCTGGTAGGGCGGCAGGTCGTGGGGCAGGTGTCGCCAGGCGATGCCGGTGCGATTGACGTAGAGGATGGCGTTGAGGATCTCGCGCAGGTCGCGGGTGGCGGTGCGGCCGCCGACTCCGGCGTCGGTGCGGGCTTGTCGCCAGGCGGTCAGTCGGGGTGCGATCAGGGCCCAGCGGGCATCGGACAGGTCGGACGGGTAGGCGCGACGCTCAGAGGACCCGCCCGGTCATCAGAATCGATATATGAATCCGCCGCTCTCGCCACGAGCGTGGACTAAACGTCCAGTCAGGGGTGTGCCGGAACCGGCGAACCTGCCGTCCCACTCGCACCTCCCATACGTCGGTGCCCAGGCCACCGAAGCTGGTCCACCCCCACCGTTCTGTGTACAAGATCGCCGCGAGCCGCTTCACGAGACAACTCAGGTCCACGGCTGGAGAGCGTCAGGCCTCTGCCTCCTTCGGCTCCATTTGCACGTACCCCCGGGCGACGAAGAACCGCTCGAGCAGGTAGCACCACCACAGGAGGATCAGGCCGGGCACCACGAACACCGCGGGCATGAAGTTCCAGATGGTGACGCCCCCGAGGACCACGGCGATCCCGAGCAGGAACGTCAGGCTGGGCGTCGTCAGCCCCAACGTGAGCCCGTTGAGCACCTGGCGCCAGGTGGGGTTGGTGAAGCGGGCTACGAGGGGGAGGCACCAGAAGACCAGGAGCAGGAGGAAAAGTCCGACGACAATGAGCGACACCCAGACCTCGGCCAGCCCGCGAGTGGGCAGGTAGGAGAGCGAGAGGATGCCGACGGCCGCGACCGGGACGGCCAGCAGACCGACGACGGTCGCCTGCCTCCAGCTCTGCCGCAAAGCCTTCGCAGCAATGGCCCGGACGCCACCGTCCTTGCCCAGGACGTACCGGCGGCACACCTCGTAGGCGACCACCGTTCCCGCTCCCGCCGTCACGACAAGGCCGAGGCTCAGGAGCCAGAACAGGCTGATCACGATGATGGAGCCGAGCGAGTCCAGGATGCGCCACAGTCGCGACGTGGGGTTGAAACGGAGAATGGTCGGGGCCTTTCAGTGTGCGCAGTTGCGGGTCCTGGGGACGGGGTCGGCCTCCTGCGGTGGGCGGGAGGCCGACGCGATCAGCCCTTCACGGAGCCGATCATGAGACCGGACACGAAGTGCTTCTGCAGGAACGGGTAGACGAACAGGATGGGGACGGCCGCCACCATGGTGATCGCCGACCGCAGCGCGATCGGTGTGGTGACCTGCCCGCCAGAGGACGCGGCGCCCGTGGCGGCCACGGAGTTCACGCCGGCGTTCATCGAGCTCGACAGCAGCTTCTGCAACTCGTACTGCAAGGTGGTCAACGCCGGATTGCCCGAGGCGTAGAGCAGGGTGTCCAGCCAGGCGTTCCAGCTGCCCACCGCCACGAACAGACCCACCACGGCCAGCGCGGGCTTGCACAGCGGCATCACGATCTGCCACCACGTGCGGAACTCGCCCGCACCGTCCATCCGTGCCGACTCGATGATCTCCTCAGGGATCGACTTCATGTACGTGCGCAGGATGATCAGGTTGAACGCGCTGATGATCGTCGGCACCCAGTAGGCCTGGAAGGTGTTCAGCATGCCCAGGTCCTTGATGAGCAGGTAGTTGGGGATCAGCCCGGCGTCGAAGTACATCGTCAGCACGAAGATCACGGTGATCGGGCGGCGGAAGATGAACTCTGTGCGGCTGAGCGCGTAGGCGAGCATCGAGGTGAAGAACAGGTTTGTCGCCACCACCACGACCGTCTTCAGGACGCTCATGAAGAACGCCTGGTAGATCGTGTGCATGTTGAACACGACGTTGTAGTTCTGCAGCGAGAAGTCCCGAGGCCAGATGCCGATCCCGCCACGGACGGCGTCCATGCCGTCGTTCAGGGAGATGGCGAGCGTGTTCAGCAGCGGGTAGACCATGACCGCCGCGAGGGCCAGCAGGAAGGTCGTGTTGAGCGTCGTGAAGATAATCCGCTCGGTCGTCCACTTGCGACGCCGTGACCCGCCCCGTGATGCGCGCCGCGCCGGAGGCTTCGCGACAGTGGTGCTTGACATGAAGTCCTCCTAGACCAGCGTCTCTTGGTTGAGGCGCTTGGCCGCTTGGTTCGCCGCGCCCACCAGGATGACGGCGACGATGGTCTTGAAGATGCCCGCGACGATGGCGAGGCTGTAGTTGCCCAGCTCGTAGCCATAGCGCAGCACGAAGACGTCGATGGTCTCGGACCTGTCGGACACCAGGCCGTTGCCGAGGAAGTACGGCAGCTCGAAGTTCGTGGACAGGATCCAGCCGCTGTTGATGATGAGCAGCACGACGATCGTGGGCCTGATGCTCGGGAGCGTGATGCTGAACATCTTGCGAAAGCGGCCTGCTCCGTCGACCTCGGCGGACTCGTACAGGCTCGGGTCGATCGCGGTGATCGCGGCCAGGTAGATGATCGTGTTCCAGCCCAGTTCCTTCCACAGGTTCGTCCCGGCGACGATCCCCCAGAAGTAGTTCGGCTCGGTCAGGAACAGGATCGGTTGGTCGACGATGTGCAGGTTCATGAGGCCCTGGTTGATGAACCCGCCGGAGGAGGGCAGCGAGAGCGCCACCGATGCCATGCTCGCCACGATCACCCAGCTGAGGAAGTGGGGCATGTAGGTGATGTTCTGAAGGACTCGCTTGAACGGCAGGTTCTTGACTTCGTTCAGCAGCAGCGCTAGGACGATGGCCCCGAGGGTACCGACGGTCAGGGTCAGGAGCGACTGTCCTATCGTGTTGATCACGACCCGGATGAACCGCTCACCCATGACACCGGTGAACAGGTTGTGGAAGTTCTCGAGGCCCACCCACTGCTGGTTCCAGAGGCTGCGGGGACCCGGCCAGGGGCTGCTGCCGCGAGCCGGCTTGAAGTCCTGGAAGGCGATCGCCCAGCCGTAGACCGGGACGTACTTGAACAGGATCTGGTACAGCAGCAGCGGGACGGCCATCGCGAGCAGGGCTCGCTGCGCCCAGACCAGGTCCCAGGTGATCTTGCGCTTGGGATCCTTCGCGGCATTCTTTCGGGCCTTGCGGTTCCGGGCACGCGAACTGCTCGCGGGCTCCGGGGCCGGTTCGAGCCCGGTGGCGGTCACGGGGATGCCGACCGGGGCGTCCGTCATCTGTCCAACCTCGTCGTCAGGAGCAGTGGGTGGTAATCGAGAACGCGTCGTGGTGGGGGGCGCACGCCCCCCACCACGACTGCTCGCAGACTGTTACCAGTTGGCCAGACGGTCCTTGATGCCAGCGGTGACTGCGTCCTCGTACACCTTGACGTCGATCTTGCGGATGGAGTCGACGTAGGCCTGCCAGTTCTTGTCGAAGTCGGCGGGCGGGCCGGCGATGATCCCCGGCAGCTTCTGCACGCTGGTGTCGGTCAGCTGCTGGTTGACCTGGTTGGCGTCGTCGGAGAGCGTGAGGTTCCACGCCGGGTAGTACTTGGGGTTGTCCGGTGCCTTGTTCACGAAGTCAAGCCAGGTCTTCTTGCCGTACTTCGCCATGAAGTCCTTGTCGTAGTCGCTCAGCGTCGCGTAGAACTCGGCGGGCTGGTCGTCGGGGCTGTAGGCGTTGCCGTCGGAGAACTGGCCGTTGCGCTTGGGCAGCATGTCGAGCAGCGCATCGAGACGGTTGGAGGCACGCCAGGTGAGGTCCTTGTAGTTCTTCCGCTGCTCGTCCGTGCGGGAGAAGACGCCGTCGGCGCCGACCTGGTAGTCCTCGCCAGCGATGCCCCAGGAGAGCGTCTTCTGCCACTCTTCGCTGAGCATGATGTCGAGGAACTTCAGTGCCTTCTTCGGCTGCTTGCTGGAGACCGAGACGCCGAACCCCTGGTTGGTGTTCATGACGGGGCGGTCGGCGTACCAGGGCTTCACCCCGTCGTAGACGGGCATGAGGGGCACGTAGGTGTACTCGTCCTTGCCGGCGCTCTGCAGCGACTGGGTGGCGGTCTGGAAGTTCCAGCCCTGGTCGTGCATGCCGAGGACGGTGCCGGTGGCCAGCTTCGCGGTGTACTGGTCGAACGTCAGGGTGAAGGACTCGGGGTCGACGACACCCGAGTTGTACTGCTGGTTGAGGACCTTGTAGAAGTTCTTCGCGATGTCCTTGTCGGCGAAGATCGACGCGTTGTTGTTGCCGTCGACGACGACGCCACCGTTGTTCGGGAAGCCTGCCAGCTGCGCCGGCGGGTTAGTCATGCCCCACTCACGGCCCGTGGACGCCAGAATTTCGAAGCCGACGGTCGGGGCGCCGGCGGTCTGGGGGTGCTTCGCCTTGTAGTTCGAGATGAGCTGGAAGTAGCGGTCGAGCGTCATGTTGCTGAGGTCCGGGTAGCCGGCGTCCGCGAGCACACGCTTCTGGATCCAGAACGCGGGACCGTAGTAGACGCCGCCCGTGACGTCGCCGTAGAAGCGGTTGTAGTTCGGGAGGATGTACAGGCCCTTGTCCACCTCGTCGCCCGAGTAGCTCATCTTCTTGATGTCGTCCTTGACGTGCTCGGCGAGGTTGGGGTAGTCCCCCTTGGCCAGCATGTCGTCCAGGCGCCGCAGAGCGCCGCCCTGCAGGAGACGCTGCTTCAGGTCGCCGGTGCCGATGAGGTCGGGGAACTCACCGCCGGCGAGCATGACACCGATCTTCTGGTCCTCGTTGTCCGGCGTGACGATCTCGTACTTGAGGGTGACACCGAGCTTGTCCTTGAGCAGCTTGGTGATCTTGTTTTCGGGTGCCGGGGCCTGCTGGGCCGACGTGATCCAGACCGTGAACGTCGTGGGGTCACTGGGGGTCAGCGTTCCCGAGTCGTCTTCGGGGTTGTCGGCAGAGGTACATCCGACAAGTCCTACTAACACGGCTGCAGCCAGGACAACAATTGACAACTTCGTTCTTGTGGTACGCACCGAGGGCTCTCCCTTGAGAACAGTTCCGGTCGTCCTTGACTGGAATTTGTGGGCATATCGACGCGAGTTGGGGCTTGGCGGCCTCATTCCGAGCGGATTTTAGCGTTAAAGTAGAGAGTCGATCGTGTTACGTCAAGGCCCGCCCCGGCGGGTGGATGGGTGGCGGGCTTCTCGCCAGACGACGTTGCTGAGCTGGCAGAATGCCGCGATAAGGAGGATATGTGGTAAGGATGGCGGACGTCGCCCGTGAGGCGGGCGTCTCGGTCATGACCGTGTCGAACGTCGTCAATGAGCGCCTCCCGGTCAACGAACCGACGCGCGCCCGTGTCATGGCCGCCGTCGAGGCGCTGGGGTACGAGGTCAACCTGACCGCGCGCCACCTGCGCGCGGGACGGACCGACACCGTCGCCTTCATCGTGCCGAGCTTCCACGACTACTTCGGTGAGGTCTCCGACAAGATCGCGCCGCTGATCGAGGCCGAGGGGCGGCACCTCGTCCTTGAGCGGACGAGCGGCTGCCCCGAGCATGAGATGGCGGCGCTGAGCGTCGCGCGACTCCAGCTCTACGACGGCGTCCTGCTGTCCGTCGTCGGACTCGACCGCGACCAGCTGGACCGCGTGCGTACCGCCAAGCCCATCGTGCTGCTCGGCGAGCGTGACGTGCCCGACCGGTTCAACCACGTGCGGCTGGCGAACGAAGAGGGCGCCCGCCTCGCGACGGCGCACATGATCGAGCACGGCTCGCGGCGCATCGTTGGGTTGGGCTGCACGTTCGACACCGCGCACATGATGACGTCGGACCGCCGCATTGGCTGGGAGCGCGCACATCGCGATGCCGGCCTCGATGTCGACGCACGCTATGTGGTGCCCATCTCCACGTTCACGTCGGCGGCCGGACGTGATGCCCTGCTCGATGTGATCGCGTCCGGTCTGCCCTTCGACGGCGTCTTCGCCGTCACCGACGTCGTCGCGCTCGGCGCGGTCGCGGCCCTGGCAGAGAGCGGGCTCCGGGTGCCCACCGACGTCCAGCTCGCCGGGTTCGACAACCTCGACATGTCAAGCTTCGTCCCGCCCGGCCTCACCTCCGTCGACGCGAACCATGAAGGTGTCGCTGAGACCGCGGTGGGTCTGCTGCACCGGCAGATGGCGGGCTGGACCGGCCCGGCCGAGCACGTCGTCGCGCCCGTCCGTCTCGTGGTACGTGGCTCCACCCGCGGTGGGGCTTAGGGCCGTGCAACCACCCGCGCCGTTTAGCCCGTTTCGGTCGAAGGAAACCATGTCGAGCACCTATGGGCGCACGTCCGCCTTGCGCGCCTGTCCCCGCATCCCCGATCACCGGGACGCGGCACCGGCCTCCACGACCCCGACACCGCCACCGAGCTCGTCGACGAGCACACGGTGACAGCGATCCCGTTCTCGACCTGGGGCAACCGCGCCCCCGGCCCGATGCGGGTCTGGCTTCCGCGAGCTCCTCGCTGAGGCATGCAATGACGGAACACGCAACTGATGGGGAGACAATGACGACGACCACGACCGCAGTGATCGACCTCGACCTGCCCGGCGCCACGATCAGCCGGCACGTGTACGGGCACTTCGCCGAGCACCTGGGGCGGTGCATCTACGGCGGGTTCTGGGTGGGTGAGGACTCGCCGGTCGCGAACGTGCGGGGCATCCGCTCGGACGTGGTCGAGGCGTTGCGGGCGATCTCGATCCCGAACCTGCGTTGGCCGGGCGGCTGCTTCGCCGACGACTACCACTGGCGTGACGGCATCGGCCCGCGCGAGAGCCGCCCGCGGATGGTCAACTCGCACTGGGGCGACGTGGTGGAGGACAACGCGTTCGGCACGCACGAGTTCATGGACCTGTGCGAGCTGCTCGGTGCCGACCCGTACGTGTCGGGGAACGTGGGGTCCGGGTCGGTGGCGGAGATGTCGGACTGGGTGGAGTACCTGACCCGGGCGGACGACTCACCGATGGCGGCGCTGCGGCGGGCGAACGGGCGCGAGAAGCCGTGGCGGGTGCCGTTCTGGGGCCTGGGCAACGAGGCGTGGGGCTGCGGCGGCAACCTGCGCGCCGAGCAGTTCGCGTCTCTGGCCCGGCAGTACGCCACCTACTGCCGCAACCACGGCGGCAACCTGCTGTACCGGATCGCGGCGGGCGCGAACGAGGCCGACCTGCACTGGACCGAGACGCTCATGCGCTCGTTCGACGACCTGGCGGCGGACCCGGCCGGGTCGGCGGGCCCGTTCCAGGCCGTGTCGCTGCACTATTACACGATGGCCGGGTCGTGGTCGGACAAGGGCGACGCCACCGGGTTCAGCACCGACGAGTGGTACGTGACCATGGCCCGCGCCCGGCGCATGGAGGAGCTGCTCACCCGGCACTCCACGGTCATGGACCGCTACGACCCGCACCGCAAGGTCGGCCTGGTCGTGGACGAGTGGGGCACGTGGTGGAACGTGGAGAAGGGCACCAACCCCGGGTTCCTGTACCAGCAGAACACGCTGCGCGACGCCCTGGTCGCCTCCGTGCACCTCGACGCGTTCCACCGGCACGCCGAGCGGGTGGTCATGGCGAACATCGCCCAGACCGTCAACGTGCTGCAGGCCATGATCCTCACCGACCCCGACACGGGGGCGCTCGTGCTCACCCCGACATACCACGTCTTCGCTATGAACACCGGCCACCACGATGCCGCCGCCCTCGCGGTTCACCTGCGCGACGTCGAGACTCGCGCCGTCGACGCGACCGAGCTGCCGCTGGTCTCGGCGTCCGCGTCGGTCAAGGGCGACACCGCCCTGGTCTCGCTGTCCAACCTCGACGCCGAGACGGACCGCACCATCGTCCTGGACCTGCGCGGCCGCGACGTCGTCGGGCACACCGCGCGGGTGCTGACCGCCACCGCGCTCGACGCGCACAACAGCCCCGAGCAGCTCGACGCCGTCGCCCCCACCGACCATGCCGGCGTGGGCCCCCATCCCCGGGGGCTCGAGGTCGACCTGCCCGCCCACTCCTACGTCACCGTGGCGCTCGAGCTGCGCTGATGGACCGATCGAACGTGAACATCCGCGACGGCGGGGCGGGGCAGACTTCACCAACCCTGTCATCTTCGCGGACGTGCCCGACCCGGACGTCGTCTTCGACGGCCGGTACTACTACATGGTCAGCACGACGATGTACTTCGCGCCGAGCGTCCCGATCATGCGCTCGAGCGACCTGGTGCACTGGTCCATCGCCGGGTACGCTGCGGCGATCCTCGACGACGCGGACGCGCTGGCGCTGCGCAACGGCCAAGACGCGTACGGCCAGGGCAGCTGGGCAGCGAGCATCAGGTTCCATGACAGGACCTACTACGTGTCGGTCGGCAGCCTCACCACTCAGCAGACGTACGTCTACTCGACTCCCAACATCGAGCACGGGCTGTGCAGCAGGTCGGTGCTCGACGGGTACGCCCACGATCAGTCGCTGCTGTTCGACGGCGACGACGTCTGGCTTGTCTACGGTGGCGGGTCGATCGACCTGCGCAGGCTGCGGCGGCACGACGACGGGACCCTCGGGTGGGACGGCCCGGCGACGCGGCTCGTCGAGGACGCCAACGTCGACCAGACCAGCGGTCTGCACGCCGAGGGCGCTCACGCGTACAAGATCGGGGACTACTACTACGTCTTCATGATCGAGTGGCCGTCGGGTGGCGTCCGCCAGGAGGTGCTGTGGCGGTCGCCGTCCCTCACGCCGCAGTCGGCGGGCGGCGCGTGGAAGGGCCGGGTCGTGCTGAGCCAGGGCGTGACGATCGGGGGCCGGCCCGGAACCGGCGTGGCCCAGGGCGGAGTCGTCCAGACGTACGACGGGCAGTGGTACGCCATGCTGTTCCAGGACGAGGGCCCGCTGGGTCGTTCGCCTCAGCTCGTCGGCGTGACCTGGGACGACGACGGGTGGCCGGTTTTCACTCTCAATCCGCAAGCGCCCGCGGCGGCGCACGGACGGCCGGCGACGGGGCCGCCGTCGTTGCCTCGGACGACGTCGACAACCTCCGTGAGCGCGCGGGCTACTGGAACACCACCAACGCGGATTTTCTGACAGAGTCGGCCGAGAACGCATGGAACGGGTCGAACCTGGGGCTGCAGTGGCAGTGGAACCACAACCCGGACAACCGGGGCACCGGCATGACCGACCACGCCCCGCCCGTCCCCGGCCACCGTGATCTTCGGACGTGTTGCGGTAGACTTCACCCAGCAAGTGCCTTCCGTGACAGGAAACTCGGACCCTCAGCAAGTCCAATTTCCCTGATCAGAAGGCACTTCTCCGTTCCCGGTCCACTCCTTGGACAGCCCTTAACGAAGGGCCGAGGCTAACGACTTTGCCGGGGCCTTGGGAGTGGGGCGGGCATTGTTCGGGTGTCCTTTCGCGGTCCCAGTAGGGCTGGGATCGGGAATCGTTTGCGTTGTCGCTGCGATGAATGGTCGCGAAACTGGTCCGTTGTGGACCTCTATCCACCCGCTGTGGGCCTGGGGTGTCAAGCCTGCTGTTGATCTCTGCCACCGTGAGGCGATGTGCGTTCTGCGGCTCGTTCGAGTGGGCCTCCTTGCCCTGGCTCTTCAGGCATATCGCCGGGGGAGCAGGCAAGTCCGCGGGTGGGGATTGTGAGGAGTCGCGTGAAGTCGCGTAGGGCTCGGGGGTCTGAATGGGTGTTGATCCGTCTCGGGTTTCCGGCTGATTGGCTTGGTCGAGATCTGCACGAGTGTGCAAATTCTGAAGAGTTCCCATGGTGGATTGCCTTTCGATGAAGGTGAGGTGCTCGGGGTAGGCGCTGGTTCGGTCGTGTTCTGCGGGAGCGCCACGTGTCGGCCGTCGCGGCCGAGGGGAAGGAGTTCAAGACCCGTACGCCGGGCAGGCTTTGTGTCGGCACACCCGTCGCTCGGGCTGGCCGATCTGCCTGCGGTGGGGTCGAGTACCTGCTGGACGAGATCGAGGGCTGCGGGCACAAGAACGCCCAGCTGCGGCTCCCGCCTCCGAAGGCGGGAGCCGCAGCTGGGCAAGGGCTGATGGATGAGTGGGAGACGCGCCGGCACGCTCTCCATCCGTGCGCAGCTACGCATCGACCTGCCTGGAGGCCGAGGTCAGATGCGAGTCGAAATGGGCGGCGGTTGGAGTTGGTCGAGGTGAACTGGCGCAGTTCCCTTCGCCGGCTACACGTATGCCATCGCACGGGATCGCAGACGCTGCCGGCCAAGGCCGTCACACCTCGTCCGGGGCGGTTCAGATCCGCCGGCCGTTGCGTCGTGGTATGAACGTGCCGTGCCGATCACCGTTGATGATGATCTGTTGAATCGTGCGGGTGAGCTGAAGCAGCGGCTGGTGGCGTTCTCGCAGCAGCGACGTTATGCCCGGGCGTTCGATGATGTGCTGGCGGACCAGCACGACGGGCGCGTTGCACTCGATGAGCACGCTTTGATGATCCTCTGGGACTACTTCGTCCTAGAGCATCGGCTGCGTAACGGCCGGACGGTGGTGGAGCAGTTCGTCGCCGCGCACCCGGACTTGTCCGAGCCGGAGCGTCAGATGCTGCTCGGGTGGCGGGATGTGGTGCAGGGGCCGTTCGAGGTGCAGGGGCGCGACGGGGCGGCGTTGATCGTGGTCAACCTTGTGGATGAGTTGACCTACCGAGTGCGGTCCAACATGGGGTCGTCGGTGTTCCGGCGTACGCCGCGTCGGTCGTTCCTGCTCGCTCGGCTGGTGGCGGTGGGCGAGGAGTGGATGATCAGCGGCCCGATGAACGTATGGCGTCCGCAGGAGCGAGACATCGCCTACCAGATGGCGTTGGAAATGTCGCTGCGTGCACCCGAGGCGGTGTACCGAAACCCGGAGAAGCTGGCCCAAGCGTGGGAGCTGCAACGTCAGGATCGGAACCGGTTCGTGCGGTTCTTCGGCAGCGACCTGGTGGTGGTGACCGGTGATCAGATCGTTGACCGGATGGCCGACTACCACGCGTTCTGCCGTGCGGAGGTGTCGGCCACGTCGCCGGCTTCCGAGCGGGCCGTACAGAAGACACCGATGTTCGAGTTGCCGCCGGATGTCGTGGACGCGGAGACGGTGGCGATGATCTACGACGAAGTCGACGGATTGGGCTTCTACGCCGAGTTCGCGCTGGTGGAGGCAGCGTTCGCGGATCCGGACCTGCTGCGCCGCCGCCGCTATCGGGAGCACACGTCGGCCTACCTGCACGATGACAGCGTCGGCCCGCTGGTGCTGCGGCGGCTGGCCGCGCGTGATCCCGAGCGGGCGAGTGTAGTGTTCCGGCGGCTGCTGAAGAAGCCGCGTTTCGACTGGACCCGCGACGGTGAGGATCTTCTCCGCGCATACAAGCCGGAGCACTTCCGGCAGGTGCCGCGACCGCGGATCAGCCCGGTCAGCGAACGGCTGGCCGCGTACGCCCGCCGCCGCTGAGGCGCAGTCAGGTGCTGGCCCAGGCCCACTCGGACCTGAACCGGGCGGGGAGCGGTGTGAGGCTGAGGTGACGCCGGTAGGTGGTGTGGATCCGGGCGGTGACCGTGTCCGGCGGGAACGTCAGGCCGGCGAGGGCGACCTCGCCCGTGTCATCCGGGCCTTGGCAGGTGGGCCACGGTGCCTCATTCGTGTAGTCGGTCGAGGCGACGGTGACCGGGGTGTCCAGCAGGGTGGCCGCGGTGGGCTGGTGTGTCTCGTCCTCGATCACGGCGAGGACCGCGTTGTGTTGCTCGTCGGCGCCGTAGGCGTCGTCGACGATCGCCTCGATTGCGTGGTCCAGATCCTGGTCATCCGGCACGCCCCTCAGCTTGGGGTGGCGCGTTCCCGACGCCGGGTCGCGGTCTGCTGAGATGGAGAGGTGACCGGTGACGAACTGACGGTGTTGGTGGACCGGCTGCGCTGGGATCGCCGACGAGATCCCTACCGGGGTCGACGGGAGTACTCGAAGATCGCCCGCCAGGTCGCCGAGGAGTGTGATCGGTTGGTCGCCGACGGTCGGGCGGATCTTGCGGTGCCGGTGTTGCGCAAGGCCATCGACCGCATCACGCGGGCCCTGATGTATCTGGATGACTCTTCCGGAATCATCGGAGACGACCTGCAAGAGCTCATGGACCTGTACGCGAAGGTATGCGTGGCGGCACTACCGAACCCGGTCAGTCTGGCCGGCTGGCTCGTGAAGCTTGCGTGCGACGGTCCCGGTTGGCCCCGCGTCCGCCTGGCCGACTTCGCTCCGGCGTTGGGGAAGCGGGGGATCGCGGAGGTGGAGCGGCTGGTCGCCGAGCGGGCACGTGTCGCCGACCCGGAGTCGTGGACCGCCGGGTTCGCGGTGCGTGACCTGCGTGAGCAACTCGCTGAGGTGTCGGGCGACGTCGACCGGTACGTCGCGGTGCTGGCCGAGCACCTGACCAGCGCCGCGCAGTACCAACGGATCGCCGAGACGCTATGTACGGCCGGGCGTCGAGACGAGGCGATCGGCTGGGCCCGGCGGGGCGTGGCCACCAACGCGGGCTCGCCCTACACCGACCGGCTTCGCGACCTTCTGGTCAACATGCTCCTCGCCGCTGGCGACACGTCGGGTGCAAGGCGGGTCCGGCGGAAGGAGTTCAGCCGGCATCCCACCGCTGCGGGGTACCGATCGTTGATCGACACGGCGGGGGCGGCCGGCGGCGACGATCCGACGGGTTGGGCGTTGGAAGTGCTGCGCGACCGGGTCGACCAGGAGCCGGTGTACGCCTCGGAGTTGGTCGGCGTGCTGGTGGCGGTGGGCCGCGAAGATGAGGCCTGGCAGGAGGCCCTTCGCCACCGGCGGTGGCTCGGCGGGCCGCAGTGGCAGACCCTGCTGGAAAGGCGGGCCGTGATGCATCCGGCGGAGGTGATCCAGCCGTACCGGGACCTTGTCGAGCAGGTGATCCTCAACTCGGCTGACAAACGGCGCTACCGACGGGCCATCGCGTTGCTCCCGGCCTTGCGGGCCGCGTACCAGGCGGCAGGAGAGCCCGCGGCGTTCGGGCGGTACCTTGCGGAGCTGCGTATCGCGCACAAGCGCCGGCCGACGTTCCTCAAGACTCTCGACGCCGCCGGGCTGTAGCTGACCGGTCTCCCGATTCCGGATTGCTGGAGCAGTAGTCACCTCACGGCCTCGGTCCCCATGCTGATAATTCACCGGGCCGGCGGTCTCGCCGGCCGAGAGGGAAGCGGATCTACCGTGGTTGCCGACGACCACGGCAACGGGAGTGGACATCATGCTCGACGTACGCCACCTCGATCTCGAGGAGATCGCCACGGCGCTGCAGGACCAGAGCGCGTACGAGTACCGCTGGCTCATCGATCCGGCCAGCGGAGAGATCGTGATGTGGACGGCTGACGGCGGCATCGACGGGAAGACGCCGATGGACCTCGATGAACTCGACCTGGTTCCGATCGAGGCGTTACCGCCCTCCGTCTGGCACCGCGACATGGTCGACTTTGCCGAGCGGGTCAGCGACGAGCAGGCGGGCCGCCGGCTCTTACGGGCCGTCCAAGGCAAGGGTGCCTTCCGACGGTTCAGGGACGAACTGCACGACGAGTATCCGCACCTGCTGACGGTCTGGCACGCCTTCCACCAGGCTCGGGCAACCCGCAGGGCCATTGACTGGCTGCTCGACAGCGGCCTGATCGATGACGCTGCCGCGAGCCTCCGTCGGATCGAGCACCCTGACCCGGACGTGCCGTGAGTCGAGCAGGCCGAGGAGACGGGGGCAGCAGAGCAGGCTGATCGAACCTTTTCGACTTCTCGGAGCAGGGCGGTCCGCCATGCAGAGACGCGAGCCCGCATGTCGGCGACCTCACGCGGCGCCAAACCGTAGTCGGTGAAGTCTTCGTCGTCGAAGCGGTCGACGTGGCGAAGCATCGCGGCGAACCTGCTCCGGTCGAATCCGTTGTCGGCGGCGTGCGCGAGGTCGCAGAGCTGGTCGAGGGTGTACCGGCCGCTGCTGATGGCGGCATCGATGTCGAGGAAGTCGCGGGCGGCTGCCCGGTTGTAGAGGGCGTCCATCTTGCCGGCCATCACGTCATCGGGGTGCAGGACCGGACCGATGTCCATCTGGACTGGCGGCTGGGCGCGCCAGTTCGCGACCAGTTCCACGCGGTGCTGCTGGTCTGGTTGGGCCGGTTCGGTGACGTGTAGCCGAGCGAACGTGTCGAGCCACAGGTCGATGTCGACGCGGAAGCCCTCGGCACGATAGGCGGTGATCACCTCGTCGACGGCGGTGGGGAAGTCGGCGCGGCGTTGCCAGTCGGCGAACAAGATCGACGTCTTCACTGGGGCGCTCGAGGATGCCATGGGCGGCGATCGCATGCCCGCCGGCCAACGCGAACCCGTACTGGCCGCCGACCTTCAGGGCGATCTGCGCCAGCTGGCGATGGATCGGCGGGCTCTGCTCGGCCACTATGCGGCGTGCCGGCGTGCTCTGGCCAGGTCGGGAAACCGCGCTTCCCACAGATGGCGAACCTGCGGAGGCAATACCAAGATCGGCCACAGACGGAGCAACGTCGCGCCGTCCAGCCATTGGGTGAGGTCATCGGGCGCGGTCGCCTCGCGCAGCACGGTCTCGTACATGCTGGCCAGGCGCCGGGGGCTGCTCAGGTCGTAGCGTGCCCGCCCGGACCAGTCGAGCCGGCGATCCAGGCTCACGACGCCGCTCGTTGGTCCCCGTAGATCGTCGAGCTGGTCGGCGACGACATAGGGCCGCTGGTCGGCGTAGTGGGAACCGGCGGGGGCTCCGCCGGTGTTGGCACCAACCATGATCGACCAGCCTCCTCAGGCTGCTTCGTGACGACAACGTTCAGGACCACGGTAGTGGACGGTGCGACGGGCGAAGGACTCGCGCACTTTGTCGGACCCTATCCAGCCTGACATCGATGATCGGCCACTGGCGGTCGCGCCACGTCGCAGGCCCGCCGGACTGCCGAGCAGAGGAAATCCTTGACGATCCGCGGTAACGAGCCCGGTAACGGGGGGATTGCAGCGAGCGGATGAGACGGCAAGGCGCGGTATGGGACGGCATTTCGGGGCGTCACTCTTGTCCGATTCCGCGGACGTTTCAGCCTGTTCCGGCATGGCGTGACAGAATCGTTGTCAAACTGGGGGTCAAGGGGTCGTCGGTTCGAATCCGGCCGTCCCGACGCAGGCCAGAGGGCTGATCCGGATATCGGGTCGGCCCTTCTTGGCGTTCTGGGGACCAAGATCAGTCAAGTTGAGGCGTGCCTAGGCTAGCGCTGCTTGACCGCTGGTCAAGTCTCAGGTGGCTACCTGACAGACGACGAGACCATGAAGACCTCGGGGCTCCGCCCCGAACCCCGGCTCTCCTCAGAGATTGGCCGGCGAGGTGATCGCGCCGCTACTGGTATACGGATTTGCCCGTCCTGTGCATCACGAGCCATCCCACCGCAAGTGACAGCAACACCGCTCCCTGCTGAGGCGCGATCAGCCAGAACCACTCTTCGTTGCGGTAGACCTGAACCAGGTGGGCCAAGGACAGGAGAGCAAGACCGGCAGCCCCGAAGTAGCTGGCAAACACAGCTCGGGGCAGGTTGGCGGCCTGCCCCCATGCCCGTTCGCTGGCGCGCTGGCCTTTCACGCCGACCAGGATCACGGCATATGCGAAGACGACCGCCCCCGCGCACCCCACGGCGGCAATAACGGCCGCGAGGATCGCTCTGATCAGCACTCAGTCAGGGTCCCACAGCCGTCAAGTGATCCTGCCAGCCGGCAGCGGATGAAGGCTTGGCTCTACAGCCATCGGCGGCGGTCGCTGCGAACCCCCCGGCATGCCATTGGGTGAGGTCAGCGGAGGCCCGCGAGACTGCCGAGACCAGGTCGTCAAGCCCGTGGCCTGGCGGAGATCGGCAGCTCTCAAGCGGACAGTCGGCCCATGCCCGTCGCGATGGGCAACGGCGGTCAGTGATTGTCAGATCCTGGACGTAGATGCCGGTATGGGGAGCAGGCCGAGCCAGGCCATTGCCGAACGACTTCGGGTCGTGCCCACACTTCCTGAACCGTGCGCTGCGGTCATCGAACGGGTCAGCGTCCCGGGAACCAAGTAGGGACCACACGGCCTGCGCGATTGTGCGCGGCACGACGTTGACCGCACGGCCTGATCTTGGGATAGCGTGCGTGAACGTGTGGCGAGTCGTCGGTCAAGTGCGCCGCCCGGTAGCGCTCCTTGGCCGGGACCGCTGGTCATGTCTAAAGCGTCAGCCGGGATGGTTGACGAATCGTTCGCTGTTTGGATCAGGGCGGCCCGTAGAACGGAGCGCCTCCCGGGGCCCGGTCCCGGCCTGCTGGCCGACCTGCGGCCAGCATTGGCCCGGGCCGGCCGGCCACGCTGATGGACGACAAGAACCATGAAGACTTCGGGGCTCTGCCCCGAGGCCCGGCCCTCGGAGATCCGCTAACACCTTCGGGCGAAGGTAGGTGGCAGGACCGGGCATGATGCTCGGATGACATTGGCCGAGATCTGGCCCGTGCGCGGTCTGCGGGTGACGACGTCCGTGCTTGAGTTGGCTGTACCGGGTGAGGATGAGCTTGCCGAACTGGCGATCCATGCGGCAGCCGGCATCTACGATCCGCAGAACCGCTTTCTGGCGCGTACGCCCGTAGCGGGATGGGAGTCGGGACCGTCTCCCCTGGCCGAGTGGTCGTTCCTGCGGTACTACTGGGCGTCCCTGGCGGACTGGCGGCCGAGCAGATGGAACCTGGTAATGGCGGTGAAGGTCGATGGCGCGTGCGTCGGGGTGCAGGAGATCGGCGCGCAGGATTTCGGGATCACCAAGACCGTCTCGACGGGGTCATGGATCGCGCGGCGGTTCCAGCGGCGTGGTTACGGCAAGGAGATGCGGGGCGCCGTCCTGCACCTTGCGTTCGCCGGGCTGGGAGCGGATCGCGCGGAGTCTGCCGCCTGGTCCACCAACGCGCCGTCGCTGGGAGTCTCGTGGTCGCTTGGCTATCAGTCGAACGGCACCACAGTCCGGGCTTTCGACGGTGCCCGCCAGGAGCAGATCAACCTGGTGCTCGACCGCGAACGGTGGGAGAGCCACCGTGACGACATCGCGATCCACGGACTCAGCGACGAGGTGCTTGAGCTGATGGACGTTGAGCGGGCAGCGTCCCGGTGATGGCCGCTGCCCGCGTGGCCGCACGTCCGTTTGGGTTGTGCAGCCATCGGTACAGCCGAGCAGGCCGACAGGCGTGGGTGACGAGCGATGGCAATCGACGGGTTGGGCAGGTCAGCCGCGCGTCGGTCGACAAGGTCGCTGCCCGCCACCATCCATCAGGGCTGGAGGACATCGAACGCCGCGACCATCGGGTCACGTCCGCGCGAGTGGTGTAAGAGACGGCCATCGCGGGATCCGGTCTGATGTTATGCGGCGATCGGGGTGGGGTCGGTCTGATCGTTGTGGTGTTGGTCGGTGTTGATCGTGACCATGCGGGCTTTGGCGAGGAGTTCCAGGCCCATGTAGCGGCGTCCTTCGGTCCATTCGTCGGTCTGCTCGGCCAGGACCGCGCCGACGAGGCGGATGATCGCCGGGCGGTTGGGGAAGATCCCGACGACGTCGGTGCGGCGGCGGATTTCCTTGTTCAACCGTTCCTGCGGGTTGTTGGACCAGATCTGGCGCCAGATCTCCCGCGGGAAGCCGGTGAAGGCAAGCAGGTCGTCGCGGGCGGTGTCGAGGTGCTCGGCCGCGGCGGGGAACTTCGCTTCGATCGTGGCAACGACCCGTTGGAACTGGGCCCGGACGGCGTCGGCGTCGGGCTGGTCGAAGATCGTGCGGACCAGGGTCGCGATCCATGGCTGCGCCGACTTCGGCACCTTTGTCAGCAGGTTGCGCAGGTAATGGGTGCGGCATCGTTGCCAGGAGGCTCCGGGCAGGGCAGCGCCGATCGCCTGCACGAGGCCGGCGTGGGCGTCGGAGATGACCAACCGGACGCCGGTCAGGCCGCGGGCGGTCAGCGACCGTAGGAACGCCAGCCATCCGGCGCCGTCTTCGTCGGAGGCGACGTCCAGGCCCAACACCTCGCGTTGGCCGTCGGCGTTGACCCCGACGGCGATCAGGGCGTGGACGTTGACGGTCCGGCCCGCTTCGCGGACCTTCATCGTCAGCGCGTCCATCCACACGAACGTGTAATGCCCTGAGTCGAGGGGCCGGTTGCGGAACGCCTGCACCTGCGCGTCCAAATGGGCGGCCATCTCCGACACCTGCGACTTCGACAGCTGCCGGATCCCGAGCTGCTCGACGAGTTTCTCCACCCGCCGTGTCGACACGCCGAGCAGATACGACGTCGCCACGACCGACACCAGGGCCTGCTCGGCCCGCCGCCGATGCGTCAGCAACCAGTCCGGAAAGTAGCTGCCCTGCCGCAGCTTCGGGATCGCCAGGTCGATCGTCCCGGCCCGGGTGTCCCACTCCCGAGGGCGGTAGCCGTTGCGGGAGTTCACCCGCTCGTCGCTGCGCTGCCCATACCCGGCGCCGCAGATCGCGTCCGCCTCGGCGGACATCACCGCCTGCGCGAACGTCTTCACCATCGCCTGCAACACGTCCGGCGACGCGCCCGCGATCTGCTCGCACAGCAGGTCAACAGGGTTCACACTCTCAGATGCGGCCATCGCGCATCACTCTCCTTCGTTGGATTTAGCCGTCTCGAAGGATCGCGCGGTGGCCGTCTCCTATCTACGCAACACGCCCAACACGGGCAAGTCGTACACCACTTCCGTGGACGCAACCGACCATCGAGCTGCCCGTCATCATCGGACCGTCGATGGACGCTGACCAGCGCGGCCGCTGTCGGTGATGTCGGGTACCAACAGCAGCCGGCTGGACTGGCGGTCAGCGAGCGGTGGACAGGAACTCGGTCTGGGCGTGTCTGAAGCTGGCGAGGCCGTTGGGTACGGGCACGCCACAGGGACCGTAGGGCTCGGTCGACGTTGTCGTCGTCAGATGCGCCGAGGAGCAGGCGGAGTTCGTAACTCAGCCGCACAGGTCGCGGCATGTCCGGATGGCGCTGGCGGGCACAGGTCCGGGTTTGCCGCTGACTTGTGCGATGTGGAGTCGAGTCGGATGGGATTCGCTGGACCGCTGCGCGGCTCCCGGCTCGGGTACGTCCCCACAGTTCGAGTCGGTTGTGGGCGCATGGTCAAGGCCGGCGGGCGAGAGCGCGTGACCGGGCAGCCGGGCGTAGCGTCGCAGGGCTGCGCCGACGTCGTTGTCCTCCGGGGTGACGAGGGCCTTCAACCGGTGCTGACGTAGGGCGTCGTGGCCGGTCGGTGGCCGCAAACGGCGAGGACCGAGCCGGCCCGACCCCACGTCCGGACCGCGCCAGCCGTCTGATCCTTCGGTCGTCACGATCGACACGTGGCGAGCCAAGCGGCGGCCGACGCGGGACAGCCGGCATGTCCCCGATGGACCCTGGCTCCTTGACCGGAAAGGCGATTTACCGGCGGGTACGTGACACGGCCGACCTCGGGACGATCCGCGGGCTTAACGAAGGCCTTTTAGCGTCGTCGATCAACCCCACACCCGGAGGCCTGATGAGCCAGACCCGCAGGGATTTTCTCCGTCGCGTCGGTATCGCCGGTGGTGCCGGCGTCATGCTGCACAGCATGGGTGCGCTCGGTCTGACCAGCGCCCACGCCGCGGAGACACCGCCGTTCACACCACCGAAGAAGAGCGACCTCGGCCGGCACGGCCGCAAGACGGTCATCGTGATGGGCGGTGGCATCGCCGGCCTCACCGCAGCATACGAACTACTCAAGGGCGGGTACGAGGTCACCGTCCTGGAGGGGCGCGACCGGCCCGGCGGCCGTAACCGGACCGTCCGGGGCGGCGACACCACCACCGACCTCAAGGGACAAACCCAGCGGGCGACCTTCTCCAAGGGCCAGTACATGAACGCCGGCCCCGGCCGCATCCCGCAGATGCACGTGACTATCGACTACTGCCGGGAACTCGGCGTCCCAATCGAGGTCTTCACCAACCAGAACGCCGACGCCTTCCTCTACCGCGAGAACGTGCCGGGTGCCCTCAACGGCGTCCCGGTCCGGCACCGGGCCGCCAAGGCGGACGCTTACGGGTACACGGCCGAGCTGCTCGCGAAGGCGACCGACCAGGGCTCGCTCGACCAGTACCTCACCGCCGAGGACAAGGAACGCCTCCTGGCCTACCTACGCAGCTTCGGCGCCATCGGGAACCGGGTCGCCGGCGACCCGGCGGCCAGCTTCCGGTACACCGGCGGCGGGCGGCGCGGCTACGCCACGCAGCCGGGCGCCGGTCTGGAGTCGGGCACCACCATCCCGCCGTACGCGATGTCTGACCTTCTCGCCTCGACCGTGGGTAACTACTTCTCGTTCGAGATGGGCTTCGACCAGGCGATGATGATGTACCAGCCGGTCGGCGGGATGGACAAGATCGCCTACGCCTTCGCCTCGGCGATCGGTGCCCGCCGGATGCGTTACAACGCCGAGATCGTCGAGTACCGCAACACGACCTCGGGCGTCGAGGTCGTGTACACCACCCCGAAGGGTCCGAAGAAGGCGGTCGCCGACTTCGCGATCAACACTATTCCGCCGCACATCGCCGCGAAGATCAGTTCCAACCTGCCCACGGCGGTCGTCACTGCCCTCGGGTCGGTGAGCGTCACCAATGCCGGCAAGATCGGCATCGAGTACGACCGCCGGTGGTGGGAGGAGGACTTCCGCATCTACGGCGGCATCACGAACGCCAACACCAACCTCGGGAACATGTGGCACCCGTCGTACGGCTACAACGGCGAGCGGGGCACCATGATCGGCTACTACAACACCGGCGGGAACGCGAACTTCTACGGCAACCTGTCCCCGGCGGAGCGACTGGCCGAGGCGGTACGGCAGGGCAAGAAGATATTCGGTGACGTGTACGGCGAGGGAATCACCGCCTCCTACTCCCGGGACTGGGCCTCCACGCGGTTCTCCGAAGGGGCGTGGGTCGGCTGGCCCGGTGCCATCGGTGGGCAGACCGGTGCCGCGTACCGCAGTCTCCTGGAGCCGGCCGGCAACGTCTACTTCGCCGGCGACCACCTCAGCCACGCCATCGCCTGGCAGCACGGCGCGATGGTCTCCGCCCGTGTCGCCGTCGAGTCCCTGCACGCCCGCGTCACGGCCGCATGAGCACGCCCGCCACCCCCGGTCGCCCCGGCAGAAAGGTCCCCACCGTGCGCCGAAGCGCCATCCTCGCCTCCGCCGCCGTCGTCCTTCTCGCCATCCCCGCCAGCGCCGTCGCCGGCGGGCTGTTCCCGCCCCGGCCCGGTACCACCGTCACCCTGCTCCCTGCCGGACAGGACAACCCCTCGATCGCCGACGGTGTGGCCATCGGCAAGGGCACCGCGCTCTACAAGTCCAGCGGGCTCGGCCCGGCCGCCCTCAACCCGGCCGCCCCGGCCGGGTCGGAGGCGCGTTACATCGACACCGAGGTGTTCCCCGGCGGTGTGCTGCCGCCCGGCGTGACCATCACCGAGGCGCAGGGCATCAACGTGCTGCGCCGGATCGGGGAGAACCTCGCCCGCGCGGGCCTGACCTACCAGGACGTCATCAGCATGCGGGTGTTCCTCCAGAATCCCGACGGCCAGGAGCGGATGGACTTCAACGGCTGGAACCGGGCGTACCGCCAGTTCTTCGCCAACACCAGCCTGTCGACCGGCAAGCCGGTGCTCGTGCCGCTCGGGTCGGCCGCCCCGGCCCCGCCGATGGTGGTCAACCCCGCCCGGCCGTCGCGGTTCGCGATCGAGATCGAGAACCTGCCGGTCAACGGCTGGCTGGTCGAGGTGGAGGTGGACGCCGCCTACCCCGCGAAGAAGAAGTGACTCCTCGTCACAGGCGCACCGTCGACCGGCCGCCCCAAGGTCATGGAGGAGCGGGAGGACCTTCAAGCCGCCGCGGAGCGCGGCCGCGGGACCGTCGAGAGCGTACCGACGACGTCAAAGCGGCCTCGCGGCTCCGATCTTCCCGTCTGGCGGGAGGGTGGTGATCCTGTGTTGGCAACCTGCGGATTCACAGCGGAAACACCGCTTGGACAACACGTCGTGCGGTGCGAGATCAGGTCGCGTCGCGCAGCCAGGTTCGGCAGAGCCACCAGGCGGTCATGGCACCGAAGGTGCCCGCCGGGTCGATGCCGGTGACGGCGGCGAAGCGCCGGACCCGATTGCGAACCGTGTTGGGGTGCACGAAAAGGTTCGCCCCGGCGAGGTCGACATCGCGGTCGCTCTCCAGCCAGGCGAGCACGGCGTGCGCCACCGATTCGGCAGTCGGTCCGAGTGCCGCCCAAGCGGGCGCGTACCGGTCGAGCAGCACCGTTGCCAGGTCTGCCCGCTCGGTCAACGCCGCCAGCCAGGCCACATCGGCAATGTGAACCAGTCCGGTGCGGCCGGTGGACTCGGCGGCGGTCAGGGCCGCGGTGGCGAGCCGCCGCACCGGCGCGAGTTTCTCCGGTTCGGCCGGACCGGCGAGCCCCGCCACGGCCCCGATCCCCTCCAGGCGGGCGGACGGAGCCCGGGACAGAACTCCGACCATCAGGTCGTCCACGGTTGCGCACAGCACCGGCGGGTGCTCGCGTACGGCTCGTTCGATGCCGGCGGCGGTTTCTCCGGGCCGGGCGACGAGCACCCACAGCCCGTCGGTGACCGGAAGGCCGGCCTCGGCGGCTGCCAGCGTGGCCGCCGAACCACCCTGGAGCAGCCGCCGCAGCAGTGCCGTGTCCCGGCGCCCGGGAAGCGGATCCGTGCTGGCTCCGGTAGCCCGATGCGCGCTGATCAGCCGGGCCCGGACGGCCTCGGCCCAGTCGTCGTAAAGGTCCCGGACGTCCAACAGTTGCTCGGCGCTGACGCCTTGGTCCCGGGCGAGTTCCCGGGCCCGGGCCCAGATCGCGCGCTCGGCGAAGTGGATCGCGCCCAGCACCGATTCGATCGGCACGCCCTGCCGGGCGCGGGTGACACCGAGGTCCGCGACGAACGACAGCTCAGCTTCGGTGGGGCCGCGCCGTGCGGCCAAGGCGCGGGTTGCGGCCACCAGCAGAGCGCGGGTGTGTCCGGCGATGTCGGAGGTGGGCAGTGCGGAGACCTCCCGCACGGTGGTACGGACTCCGGCGACCACCGACGGCAGCAGTTCGTCATCGCCCACGACGCGTTCGATCAGGTCCACCACTGTCGTCCAGCCGTCCGGATGCGTCATCCTGTCATGCTCCCCGCCGTTGTGGTGCGCTACAACAAGAACCCGAAACTGCGTGCTCCACGCCATGTATTCGCCCTGTGCCAGGCTCTACGGTTTGGCGGAAGCTACAACCGTCGAGGAGCACCGTGGCCGTTTCGAGTCGGGTGGCGGTGATCGGTGCGGGAGCAGCCGGTCTCGCCACGGTGAAGGCGCTGCTCGACGCCGGTTGTGCGGTGGTGGCGTACGAGAAGGGTGACCGGCCCGGTGGCCTGTGGGTCAGGGACAACAGCAGCGGCTTGTCCCCGGCGTACGCCTCCCTGCACTTGAACACCAGCAAACGCCGCACCGAGTTCGCGGATTTTCCGATGCCCGCGGACTGGCCCGACTATCCGTCGGCCAGTCGCGTCGCCAGTTACCTGGCCGACTATGCGCAGTCGTTCGGTCTCATTCCGCACATCCGGTTCGGGAGCACGGTCACCCGCGTCGAGCGTGACCGGCTCTGGGCGGTGACGACCGAGTCCGGTGACACCGAGCGGTACGACGCCGTGGTGGTCGCGAACGGCCACAACTGGGATCCGCGCTACCCGGATCCGGCTTATCCGGGGACGTTCCACGGCACCCAGATGCACGCCCACGACTACCGCACGCCGGACGTCTTCCGGGATCGGCGGGTGCTGATCGTCGGCATGGGCAACTCGGCCATGGACATCGCGGTGGACGCCTCGCACGTCGCTCGAGGGCCGGTCCTGCTCTCCGCCCGGCGCGGCGTCCACATCGTCCCCAAGTACCTGTTCGGCCGCCCGGCCGACGCGACCGGTGGCGCCCTCGCCGCCCTGCCGTGGCGGCTGCGGCAGCGTATCGCCGAGACCCTGTTGCGGCTCGCCGTCGGGACCCCGCAGAGGTACGGCTTACCCGCCCCGGCCGGTGGCCTGTTCCAGAACCATCCGACGATCAGCGACACGATCCTGCACCGGCTCACCCACGGTGAGGTGACCCCGCGTCCCGGCATCGAACGGCTGGACGGGGAACGGGTGATGTTCACCGACGGCAGCGCCGACCCGGTCGACGTGATCGTCTGGGCCACCGGGTACCGGGTGAGTATCCCGTTCCTGTCCCCTCAATGGCTGGGCCCCGACCCCCAGCAGCTGCCGCTGTACCAGCGGGTCTTCCATCTCGACGACCCCAGCCTGGCATTCGTCGGCCTGATGCAGTCCACCGGTGCCGCTCTGCCGGTCGTGGAGGTCCAGGCCAAACTGGTCGCCGCGTATCTCTCCGGCGACTATGCCCTGCCCAGCATCGACGAACAGCAGCACGCCGTGCAGCGAGCCTTGCGCGCCGCGATCGAGCGGTGGGGCACGAACGCGCGGCCGCACATGCGTATCGATTTCGACAGGTACGTCGCCGACCTGCCCCGGGAGATCGCGGCTGGCCGCAATCGCCTCGCCCGAGGCGGACGCACCTTCACCGCCCAGGAGAGTGTGGTTTGAGCGCCCGAGACCCCCGCGGATTGCGTGTCCTCGTCACCGGTGCCTCCGGCACGTTCGGCCGGGCCATCTGTGCCCGCCTGGACGAACTCGGAGCCGAGGTCGTCGGGTTGGACCTGGCACCCCGCGCCGATGACCCGGTCCGGGTCCTGGCCTGCGACATCACCGACGACGACGCGGTGCCGGCGGCGGTACGCGAAGCAATTGACCACCTCGGTGGGCTCGACCTGCTGATCAACAACGCCGGAATCGGTGGGCCCGCCCCGGCCGAACTGGCGCCGGGCACGGAAGTACGCCGCCAGCTCGACATCAACCTGCTGGGCACCTGGCGGGTCACCGCCGCATGTGTGGACGCGCTGGTCGCCTCTGGTGGCCGGATAGTCATGCTCAGCTCGCGGATGGCCGTCATGCAGTTGCCGCTGGCCGCTGCGTACGGCGCCTCCAAGCGCGCCCTGGTCGCGTACGCGGACGCGCTGCGTCTGGAGCTCGGCACCCATGTCGGCGTCACCTGCGTGTACCCGTCGGCGGTACGAAGCCCGATCCACGACTCGACGGCAGCGGCCGGGCTCTCGCTGGAGGGCATGAGCCAGTACGAGCCGCTGGACGGGGTGGTCCGCACCGTGCTGCGCGCCGCGCTCAGTCGCCGTCCTCGCCGTGATCTACCCACCACCCGGCGGGGCGCGGTCGAGTTCTTCCTGGCCCGTCACCTGCCCGCGCTGACCGATCGGATCGTGGCGCGCACCCTCGCCGGCCGGGTCCGCTCCGGCGCGTTCCAGGGCGCCGAGCTGGCCGCGGGTGTGGTCGCACGCCACGAGGCGACCCGATGACGGCGCTGCGCGGGACGGCGGGCGAGGTGCGGACCAGGGCAGGTGACCTGACCGCGTACGCCACTGGTTCGGTCGGGATGGGCGTCTGGGTGACCGTTCCCGGCCTGCTGTTGCTCTATTTCCTCACCAATACGCTCGGTGTCTCGCCGTTCCTGGCCGGTCTCACCCTGCTGCTGCCGAAGATCATCGACATCATCGTGCATCCGATGCTGGGCAGCCGATCCGATCGGGAAGCGCGCAGCAGCGGACACCGGCTCGGCATGCTGCGGGTCGGCCTGCTGCTTCCGGTGGCCATGGTGGCGATGTTCTCGGTGCCCGCCGGTTTCTCCGGCGCATCGGCGGCGCTCTGGGTGGGCGGCTGGTTCATCGCCGGCAACCTGCTCTTCGCGTGTTTCCAGGTGCCCTACCTGACCACCCCGTCCGATCTTCGAGTCGGGTACCACGAGCGCACCCGGGTGTTCATGTTCCGGATGCTCTTCCTCACCCTCGGGTTGCTTGGTGCCGGTGTGGCCGCACCGGCGCTGGTGGCGTCGGGACGGCGCGGCGACTACGGCTGGATGGCCCTGCTGCTCTCCGGCGTCATGGTGATCTCCGGGCTGGTCGCACTGACCGGGGTACGGCGTCTCACTGCCCACGCCGGTTTCCGGATGCCCGACCAGCAGGCCGCCCACTCGACCATCGGTGACATCGCGGTCGCCTGGCGGGACCCCGACTTCCGCGCGCTGGTGTTGTCCTACCTGTTCACCGGCACCACTACCCACCTGTTCCTCGCAGCGCTGCCGTTCTACACCAGGTACGTCTTCGAGAACTCTGGGCTGACCGCCGTGTTCATGGGGGCGTTCCTCGGTCCAGCGGTCGTCGCCGGTCCGGTGTGGATGCAGGTGTCCCGGCGCATCGGCAAGCAGCGTGGCCTGCTGATCTGCCAGGCGGTCTTCGTGGCCGGTTCGCTGGCGCCGCTGCTCGGCTACGGCACCGGGCCGGCTGTCGCGGTGGTCGGCGTCCTGGGCATCGCGTTCGCCGGGCTGCAGCTGTTCGCGTTCTCGATGGTCCCGGATGCGGTCGCGGCCGCCGAGCAGCGCGGTACCGTCCGGGCTGGCGCCTACACCGGTGTCTGGACTGCCACCGAAGCCACCGGCACCGCAATCGGCCCGTACGTGTACTCGGCCGTGCTCGCCCTGGGCGGCTTCATCTCCACCACCGAGGGGCAGACCGTGACGCAGCCGGAGTCCGCCCACACCGCCCTGTTGATCGGCTTCACCGTGGTCCCGGCGGTGCTGATGGCCGCGGCGCTGACATTCCAAGTGCGCTGGAAGCTGGATCGGACACGCCACACCGGTTGATTACGTGCTCAGGCCGGCACCGGTCGTCGAGCGAAAGCTCGCATGGCCAGCGCCCCGAGCATCGGGCGGGGGAGCCCAACGCCAGCCGACGGCGTCGGCCAGGAATGCCGCGACGGCGGCGGGCGGGGCGGTGATGGGCTTCTCCCTGAGATGTGGACACCCTGAAACTGGACGTTGGTCCAGAGGAAGGGGTGTCCCCGTTGGGGCGTCCATCGAAGTACACGGAAGAGTTTCAGCGTGATGCGGTGGACCTGGTCCGTTCGTCGGGGCGGCCGATTGGCCGCCGTCATGGTTCCGCTGTTACTGGTGAAGGTGACGAGGAGCCAAGCCTGGCGGGCGCCAACGTCAGTGAGGAAGAAGCCGGCTACCGGCTTGCGTGTGTGGCTTCAGCTACGGCGATGACGGAACGGACTCGGGCGGGGTGGTAGGCGTGGCCAGAACCGTGCAGATTCGTACCTACACGGTGCGGGATGGGCTGTTGGACGAGTGGGTGGACCGGTGGCAGCGCCTGGTCGTTCCGCTACGTCGTGATCTCGGTTTCGAGATCCACGGTTCGTGGAAGGATCACGCGCGTAACCAGCATGTATGGGTGATCTCCTATGACGGGCCTGGGTCGTTCGAGGAGGCAAACGCCGCTTACTGGGCCTCGGAGCGCCGTAAGACGCTTGGGCTGGATCCGGGCGACTACCTGGTGGGGGAGGAGACCCGCGAGGTCGAACAGACGTTATGAGTCCGCGTCGACCGGCAGCAGGTGAGCACGCCGCTCATCGTCGGTGAGCCCGCGGAACACCCGGGTCCGCGCCACGGCGGTCAGCTCGTCTAAGTCGACGCGGTCTGCCCAGACGCGGGTGGTGCCGTCCGCCGAGCCGGGGACCGCGCCGTCATCGGTAGGCTGCGGCAAGCCTTCGGAAGGGGAGGCGATGACGCGGTACGCAATCGACGAGATTCGTAGCGAGTTGATGGCCACCTGGGTAACTAGCTGTGCTCTGTCGCGATCCGGGTCGCGGCGCTGCCGGCGAGCGCGACATCGAGGCAGCGGATGGCGTTGGCAGCCGAGTTGTCACGGCTGTTGGAAGCCCTGCGACGCTGCTATCCGCATCCGACGAGCGCCGCCGACAGCTTGGAGCTCGATGCCGGGTAGTACTCGACGTCCTCGGCTGCCACCTTCGCGTGAGGGGTGGCGACGAGAGCGGATCCGTAGCCAGTTCGCGTCGGTGACGGCGCACCAGCAAGGCGAACCTGCCCGACGGCGATGGCATGCCGGCGGTCGCGTACGACCCTGTCGAGGAGTACGCCCACCGGGTGGGCCGTTGCCCTGACGTCGTCGTGGACACCGACCTCACCCGATCCCGACCGACCGTCCGCTCGGCGCAGGCACGTTTGTCATCGGTGTGCATCGTTGGCGGCGGGGGTGGAGTCGTTACACGGGAGGCATCATGAGCAGTACGACTAATCGCCACGCTGTTGGTGCGGCTGTCGCCTGGATGGTGTTCGTCGCTCAGGCGCCCTTCGTCTACGCCGGACTGATTGTGTACGCCTGGAACACCACCGGGGATCTAGGTGGCCCATTCGCTCTTCCGGCAATGTGCTGCTCGCTGACGTGTGTGGGTGCCGCCCTCGTGCCGTTGCTGTTCGTGCCGGCGGGCTGGGTTGGTGAGATCACCGCGAAGAGCGGACACCTTCACATGAAGTTGCTGGTCGCGTTCGCCGTCGCCGCGGTGCTGGCAATGATCTACGTGGCTGGCATAACAGTACTAACCGGCGGGCCGACGGCTGTTGGCACACTGTTGCTGTGCTTGTGCGGCACGGGCGCTGTGCTTGGTCCTACTGCGGCCTACGTCGGCGTAATCCACCGCAGGCCGAGAATGAGTCCGAGCCACCTTGATCGTTAGCCTGTGGCCTGGCGTTTCCGTCCCAGGTGTTGCTTGACGGTTGGTCCAGGTTCCCTGCGTTCCTCTTCCTTTCCGAACTGATCGTCGAACAAGGCGTAGGTGACCAGGACGGCGTGCTCAGGGGAAGTGAGGTTCCCCCCGGGATGTGGACACCGGGTTATGCCGCGACCTGATGCAGCGTAGTCGGTGCGAGGGTCTGTTCCGAGGCGACCCGATGCGCTTCCGCTCGCGCCATATGCTGCTCGCCCCACCTGGCCAGGGGCCGAACTGCCTGCAGAAGGTTCATGGCGTGCGAAGTGGGCGTGTAGTACACCTGCACCGGTGAGCTCGGCACGACGGTCCGGGCCAGGAGCCCGAGTGTCTCGAGCTCCCGAAGCCGCAGGGTGAGCATTCTGTCGGAGATGCCATTCACCGTCCGGCGGTACTCTCGGAACCGGCGCGCCCCCGATACACCGGCGGTCAGGATTTCCCCAGTCCAGCGGCGGCCCAGCGTCTCGAGTACGCCCTGCACCCCCTGCATGGCTTCCTTGGTCTCCCGGCACTCATCCATCACCCTCACAAAGGCGAGCGTTCCTAGCCCGGGCCGGTTTCGCAAGGTTCACGTGACAAGCATCGCCACCGTCGGCAGACGCCTGCAGCCGAACTCTGGGCGGACAGCGGCGAGCAGCACGCGGACTCATGAGCCGGGTGATCGAGCCCGTCTTGCCATCATCAGGCCAGAGCGGGGACGCCCGAGAGGCGTCCCCGCTTGGTGACCGTCGGCCGACGACTCTCGGCCGCTGCCTCAATCTCCCAGGGCGGGCTCGAGGTTGATGACCGGTGTCTGGCCACGCTCGGCCTGTTCGTCCGGGCGGGGGGTGTGCCGGCCGTCCGCCGCGCGCAGTCCGACGATGACAACGGCGGCCCCCACCAGCAGGATCACGGCGCCGATCAGGAAGCCCCGGTCGAAGCCCTCGACCAGGGCGTCGTTCGGGGTGGCGCCGCCGGCGATCAGATCGGCCGTGTACGCAGCGGCGACCGAGCTCAGCGTGGCCAGGCCGATCGCGCTGCCCAGCTGCTGTGACGTGTTGATCAGACCGGATGCCAGTCCGCTCTCCTCGGGCCGCACGCCGACCGACGCGACCAGGAACAGCGATGCCCACGAGAAGCCGGCACCGATCGCGGTCAGGAGCATGCCGGGGAGAATCCCGCTGGCGTACGAGCTGTCCGTCTCGAGGAAGCTGAGGTGGAACAGACCAGCCCCCACGATGACCAGGCCGATCGACAGCGGGAGCTTCGGACCTGCCTTGGCGATGACCTTTTGAGCCACTCCACCCACAGCAGCCATCGCGATGGGCCACGGCAGGTACGCCAGGCCCACCTCGATCGGGCCGTAGCCCTTCACCTGCGCCAGGTACAGCGTCGGGAAGAACATCATGACGAACATGCCGCCGGTCATGAGGATCATCGCGATGTTCGCCGACGCCAGGGCGCGGCCCTTGAAGATGCCCAGGCGCACCAGGGGCTGCTTGGATGCGGCTTCGACGACCAGGAACAGCCCGATCAGGGCGGCAGCTCCGGCGATGATCAGCCACACCCGGGCCGAGCCCCAGCCCCAGTCGACCGCGTTCACAACCCCGTAGGCCAGAAGCATGAGGCCGGCGGTGATGATGACCGCTCCTGGCAGATCCATGCGGGTCTGCCGCGCCGCTTCGTGTCGGTTGTTCGGGATGGTGCGCAGCGCTCCGATGATCGTGATCGCGACGATGGGCACGTTCACCAGGAAGATTGCCCGCCAGTCGAGCCATTCGGTGAGGGCGCCGCCTGCCAGCATGCCGGCGGCGCTGCCGGTTGCGGTGACAGCGCTGAAGTACCCGAGCGCCTTCGCGCGCTCCCGTACCCCTTCGAAGGTCACGATGATGATGGACAGCACGGCGGGCGAGGTGAGCGCGGCGCCGAGCCCCTGTACCGCCCGACCGACTATCAGCGTCTCCGGATTCTGCGCGATGCCGTTGACCAGCGACGACAGTCCGAACAGCGTCAGGCCGATGATGAACAGGCGCTGCCTGCCCAACAGGTCGCCGGCCCGCCCGCCGAAGAGCAGGAAACCACCGAACAGCAGGATGTACGCGTTGATTACCCACTGGAGTTGTAGCTGGCTGTCGAAGTGCAGCCCCGTGTCAATCGACGGGAGCGCCACCGTCACGATCGTCCCATCCAGCACGACCATGAACTGGGCAGTAAGGACGGTCCAGAGGACCGCCTTGGACCTTGCCATTGTTCCCCCACATCTAGAGACGCGCCGACCGGAGGTCCGGCCGCGTTATCCAGAATCAGTGAGGTCCGGGGCGGCAACAAATTGCCCTTAAGTTACTTACTTTTTGCCGCTGTTTTGTTAGTGCTCCAGATGGAACCCGGTAGAGTCGTGAGTTTTCGCTGGTAGTTGCTGTTCTGGCGCGGTATTGGTGTCGCTATTGTCATCGTGACCAACGATGTGTTTGCCGAAGGGTCGGATGGTGGTGACCAGGTGTGCCCGGAAACGGTAGCCTTCGCCCAGGGTCAAACGGGCCACGGCTTTCTTCGCGTTAGTGTCAAAGTGATCCGGGTGTCCCGACGAGGATCGCTCGTTAATTCGCTGTCCCGGCCTGTGGGTGGCTTGTCCTGGTGCGCGGTCCTGCCGGAACTCCCACGTCGGTCGCGGAGTGGCTTGATGGAAGCCTGACGATCGTTCCACCGGCTTGACTGGAGATGGAAGTCGACGATCGCGGCGTTGCGGGGGTGCAGCGGGCGGATCATGCCGAAGCCGTTCATCCACGAGTTCGTCGGGGCGCCGACGGATCCGAGGGGGATGTTGTGGTCGTCGACGCCGGCCCAGCGTTTCATGCCACCCTTGCCGCCGACCGGCCGTAGGGCTAGCGTGCACGCCGAGCGGAACGTTCGATGCTCCATCTCGTCAGCGGCTGCAGGGCCTGCGACAAGGCCTTGCCGTCGGCACTGAGGTCGTACCGGATCTGCACCGGCGTGCTGGGGATCACGGTCCGCTCGATGAGCCCGTTTGCCTCGAGCTCCTTCAGGCGCTGCGTCAGCATTCGGTCGGAGATGCCATCGATGGCGGCGCGGTACTCGCCGAAGCGGCGAGCACCTTGAGCGGCGGCGGCCAGGATCGAGCCTGTCCAGCGGCGCCCGATCAGCTCGAGCGTCTCCTGGAAGCTCGGGCACGTGTCATCGTTGATCGAGTTGCGTTCCGGGCGCAGCTGCTGCGTGTTGATCATCTTGCGGCTCCCGAGTCGACATCTACTTACTAAAGATAAGCATCTTACCGGTCGTTTGTTCCGACGTGCCGTCCGCCGCATCGTGGACCCATGACCGACTACGGACGCCCTCTCGCCTTCGGGCTGAGCCTGGATCCCTCGGCCGCGTCACTGGACCAGACCCGGCACCTCGCGCGTCTGGCCGAGAACGTTGGCCTGGACCTCCTCGCCGTGCAGGACCACCCCTACCAGCCGGGGCACCTGGACAGCTGGACTCTGATCAGCAGCCTCGCTGTCGCCACGGAGCGCATCTCCTTCTTCACCGACGTGGCGGACCTGCAACTGCGCCCACCGACGATGCTCGCCAAGGCCGCCGCCTCGCTGAGCGTGCTCACCGACGGCCGCATCCACCTCGGCGTCGGCGGTGGCGCCTTCGCCGACGCCATCGCCTCAATGGGCGGTGTGCCCCGACGCGGCGGACAGATGGTCACCTTCACGGAGGAGTCGCTCATGCTCCTGCGGGCGGCCCTGGCCGCGGACCCCGTACGACTGCAAACCCCCCATCACTCGGTGACCGGCTATCGCGCCGGCCCTCGGCCGCCCAAGCCCGTCGGACTCTGGCTCGGTGCCCAAGGGCCCAAGATGCTGGCGGTCACCGGCAGGGCGGCGGACGGATGGGTCTCGCCGCTCAACATCTACGTTCCGCCGCAGCACGTGCCCGCCCGCCAGCAGATCATCGATGAGGCGGCTACGGCTGCCGGACGTGCCCCGGAATCGGTTCGGCGAATTTACAACGTGATCGGCGCCATCGGGCATTTCCGGGGCGCCCAGGGACTGGTGGGTGGCGTGCGCCAATGGGTGGACACGCTCAGCGAATGGGTGGTCGTCCTCGGGTTCGACACCTTCGTGTTCTGGCCCGTGGCCGACCCCGAAAACCAGCTCTCGATTTTTGCCGCCGAGATTGTCCCGGCGGTCCGCGACCGCGTCGAAGCCCTCAGGAGTACACGATGACCACGCGCCTTGGCGCCGTCCCGGCCGGCCTGACCGGCAAAATCGTCACCGAGGGTGATCCTCGCTACAGACTGCTCCGCTCCACATACACCACCGTCGGCCAGCCCGCAGCAGTCGTCCTCGCCAAGTCGGCCGACGACGTCGCCGCGGCGCTGCGGCTCGCCCGCGAGCGGAATCTCCCCCTCGCGGTCCGCAGCGGCGGGCATGGCCTGTCCGGAAGCGCCACGAACGACAACGGACTCGTCATCGACCTGAGCGAGATGCGCCGCGTCGACGTCCTCGATCGCCGTACGCGCCTGGTGCGGGTGGAGGCGGGCGCCCGCTGGGCGCAGGTCGCAAAGGCACTCGCCCCGCACGGACTGGCTATCAGCTCCGGCGACCACGGCAACGTCGGTGTCGGAGGCCTGGCAACGGCGGGCGGCATCGGATGGCTCGTCCGGCACTACGGACTCACCATCGACCACGTCCGCGCAGTGGAGGTGGTGCTGGCCGACGGCACCCAGGTCCGCGCCGATGCCGACACCGAGCCCGATCTGTTGTGGGTGATGCGCGGTGCGGGAGCCGGCGCGGGGATCGCGGTGGCCTTCGAGATCGAGGCCATCGAACTGCGTGACGTCGGGTTCGCCCAGCTCGTCATGCGAGTGGATGGGGCCGGCGGTAACCTGCAGCGCTGGGGTGCCGTCATGGCAGCCGCGCCACGTGCCCTGACAACGGCGGTGATGCTGACCTCCCAGGGCAACACGCCGGTCGCCTCCATCACCGCCGTCGTGGCCTCGGACAAGCCGGCCACGATCCAGCAAGCCCTTCAGCCGCTCCTCGATATCAGGGGAATCGCGGTCCAACAGGCACAGGTCCTGCCGTACCCGAAATTGGTCCCACCGGCGCATCTGCACCCGAATACCGGTCAGATGCCCACTCACACCACCAACGGCCTGTTCGCGGGCATCAACCGCGACGCGGCCCGCGCCCTGGTGAAGGCGGTGACGGGCCGCGACCCGGTCCTGATCCAGCTGCGCTCACTCGGCGGCGCCGCCAACGACCTGGACCCGGACGCCACCGCCTACCCACATCGTCACCACAAGACGCTGGTCATCGCCTCGACGTTCCCACCGTACGGCCGGAAGGCCCTTTCGACCGCTTGGGGTGCCTTCGCACCGCACGTGGACGGCGCGTACGTGAACTTCGAGAGCCATCCCGATGCGACGACATTCGCTCGCGCCTACCCAGGGCCGACCGGCGCCCGGGTCCACGAGCTGTGGAAGCGCTACGACCCCGACGGCATCCTGCACCGATCTGCGAAGGCCTGACGAGCGTCCTCCCTGAACCCTCCACAAGCCCACGCAACAGGGCGGCACCCGGCTGCCCTTCCCTGCACAAATCCAAGGAGTAGCAGATGAGTTTCCCGTTCCCCGTGCCCGACAAGAACGACCCGCGGTGGACCGCTCGCGGCGGCATCTTCGTCCGGCACTCCGAGGGCACCCACAGGTGGCTCGCAGGCGACACCTACACCATCAAGGTCACCGCAGACGACACCAACGGCTCTCTCGGGTTCATCGAAGCCACCGTGCCACCCGGGGCGGGACCGGTGGCACACAGCCACGGCAACGAGGACGAAGCGTTCTACGTGCTGTCGGGCCGCCTGGAGTTCCTCAACGGCGATGAACTCCACGTGGCCGAGGCCGGTGACTTCGTCTTCATCCCGCGCGGCAACCGGCACAGGTTCACAAACGTGGGCGACACCGACGCCAGAATGCTGGTCATCTTCACCCCGGGCGGACACGAGAAGTTCTTCGTGGACAACGGAGACGAGCCCCAGCCCGGACAACAGCCACCCCAGTGGGGCCCGGAACGCTACGCCAGGCTCGTGGACCAGCTGCTCGCGCAGAACGTAACCATTCTCCCTGAGTAGGCGTCCGGGAGCCCTGGTTACCTTGCCGCCAGTGCGGACGATGGCAACACCGGCCACTCGCTCATGCGTCGGGACGGTCAGGCGCCGGGGCTCCCTGCGGACCGAGGCGGCTGATCTCGTACCCGTCGGGATAGCTCTTGGTTTTGATCCCGTCGGCGAACAACGGCGTCGTCCGGGGCGCCCCGAACCAACGCTGCAACCGCGAGCGCGTCTTCAGACCCAGGTGCAGGCCAGCCCGGACCGGCCACGCCGGCGTATCGAGCCGCATCGCCCGGCGGAGTGGCGCGTCATACATGGCGCTGACCAGGGCGTTGCCCAGCGGCGCGAGAGGCTTGGGGATGCGGGTGAGCATCAGCATGCGGGTGGCCCGCTCGATGGCGGCCGCGTCGTCGTTGGGCTTCAGGTGCGCCGCGTCGTGGGCGTCGAACCAGGCCTCGAACGCCTCGTAGGAGTCGGGGATGTCGTGGATGCCCATCCGGCGGCCGAGCTCCCGATAGAAGAGGTAGGTGGCCTGCCGTTCGTGGCAGCACGGGCGGCGCCAGCCGTACCGCTGCAGCCAGCGAGTCGGAATCACCACCAGACAGCCGAGGACGTAGAGGTAGTCGTCGTTGCCGATGTCATACGGGCGGTGAATCTGGTTGACCCGTCGCAGCGCCTCCCGCCCCCGCGGCTGGTCGAAGCCGTTGAGCATCATCTCGTACATGAGGAGTCCGGTGTCGTCGATGCGCTTCTGCGCACGTTCGGTCAGCTCGCCAGTGGCGACGTGCACGGCCGAGATCGACGGGATCGAGAAGGATCGGTTGAAGGCGAGGTTGAGCCCGAGCTTCATGTCCCACGGGAACTCGTACCGCAGCATCGTCTGATAGATGGCCAGGTAGTCATGCTCGGGGCTGTGGGCGCGGATACGAGCGAGGTTGGCGTATCGAGCTCTCATCGGCTGGTGCCTCCAAGGATGGACTGCGAGGCGGGCAGGTGCCGGGAGGCAGCAAGCCTCCGGGCTACCACGAACGACCGGGTGTAGGTGATGGACACGACGTCAGCCAGGCGATCTCGCCAGCGTAAGCGCCGCAGGGGCGTGCAAGTCATCCGAGGGTAGAGGGAGCGTGACCGCAGCGCCTGCGCGGAGGGGGTTGCGCGAGCGCGCAGGCCAATGTGCGCCTCCTCAGCGGCTCGTGGTCCTCCGGTGGCGAGTCCGGCCCGCTCCGTGAACTGCATGGCCAGCGCGGTCACCCTGGCCATGTGCGGGCGTAAGGCGAGTCGCGCGTCCCGGATCTCGGCGACTCGGCGGGTCAGGGCGTGGCCGATGTCTCGAACGGAAGACCAAGAACTCGGTGCGCACCGAGGTCAGGCCACTGACCAGCCGCCGGCCGGGCGGGACGGCTCATCGGTGGGCGGCGGGACCGTGGCCACGAGACCGGCGGCCGCGCCGCGATGGACCGCCTCATCGAGCCGCCCTGCACCGTGCCTGGTGCAGGGCGGGCGGACGTGGTCGATGCGGGGCGGTCGGGGCCGGCGGAGCCGAAGGTGCTCATGATGCGCTGAACCGGCGGGACCCCGTCCCGTTCTACCCAATGTGCAAACCATGCCAAGCTCGAACACCCGGGATGATCTCTCGGCCGTCATCATCAGGACCGACTACTCTGACGAAGCCACCTGGCAGACGGTGCGGCGAGAACTGCAGGCCGGTGACCGCAGTGGCCTGCTCGACGGGGAAGACCTCGACGGGGAAGTTGCCGTTGTGCCCCCTCTGATCGTCGAGGACCCGGCCTGGGCGGGGGCATCGGTGGACGACGTGCTGGCGGCCATCGGCGACGACGACCTCGCCGTCGTGTTCATCGCGGACGCGGCCACCCTGGCCGACCCTGAGTACAAACTGCTCGCTGTCGCGGTCACCAGCGGACTGGACCCCCAGGAGGCCGAGACGATCCTGGAGTTCGGACGGGAGTTCCGGATCGTGCCGGGGTGGATCGAGGTCTTCAACAGCAACCTGGCCCTCGGAAACATGGACTTCGACGAGTACGCGGAAGTTGCTCGGGCCACTGCCGACGGAGCCTTCCGGGGTTTCCTGGACTGACCGAACTCGCAGCAGGTCGACGCCTGCACGCGAGTTCGTGTCCGGGAGGACGTGGAAGTGCACCTACTGGTGGCGCGGCCCTGCTACTCGCGCAGGGTCGACCCGGTGCTGCCCGCGTCCCGATCCGAGCGACGGGAGCGTATAGCTGCTGGTCGTCGGGCACCGCTGCCTGCTCCTCGGACCACTCCTGATGGGTCTGACCATCGGCACGATAGCCCTCTGGTCCCTGAAGCCGCCGGTGGTCTGGGGAGTCTGCTGCACCGATAGGTGGCGGTGGTTGGTGGCAGGGGCTAGGAACCCGGCCGAGGATCTTTGGGTCTGTCGTCGGTGAGCAGGATGGTGGCGTGGTTGTCGAAGGATTGTGCGAGGCTTGTCAGGAGGGCTTGGCCTTTGGCTGGGGTGCCTGCTGATGGTTGGCCGATGACTCCGGTTTTCGTGTAGGCGCGCATTCCTTTGACGAGCAGCATGGTGCGGTCGTCAGCGGTGTGGTCGCCGGTGGTGAAGTCGGTGCCGACCGTGTGGGGTAGGACGTGCAGGAGGATGGATACTTCCAGCTCGCCGGCGTGCATGTCGTGGTGGGCGTCGGTGTCCAGGTGCGCGTCCTGTCGGGCCTTGTCCCAATCGGTGCGGGTGGGGAAGAGAGTCATCGAGCCGGGGGCGGTGGCGTTGGCGGTCTGCACGATGTTGGACAGCACGTAGTTGCCGCCGTGGCCGTTGACAATGGCCAGCCGGGTGATGCCACTCGCGGCGAGCGACGCGCGGATGTCGTCGATGAGTGCGGAGAGTGTCTGGTGGCTGATGCTGACGGTGCCGGGCCAGCCGGCGTGTTCGTGTGAGCAGGACAGTGTGATCGGCGGTAGGAGCAGCACGTTGTGTCGTTGTGCGATGGCTGCGGCGATGGCGGTGGCGACGATCGTGTCGGTGGTCAGGGGCAGGAACGATCCGTGTTGTTCGAAGCTGCCGATGGGCAGAACTGCTACCTCAGGTGCCCGGGCTGCGACGTCGGTGCTGGTGGCGGTCGGTAGCAGGTCCATTCGGTCATTTTGTCACTGGCGCGTCACTGCGGTGCGATGCCCGTTGATGAAGCTGCGGACTGCAGGGAGCGTGTGGTGCTGGCGTAGCGCTATCGCGAGTGGGCCGATCGCGCGGATGATCCGGTAGGAGGCGGTTTCGTCTGCGAGGCGAAGCGCGCTGCTGCCGTGGTGGGCGGCGCGTTCGGGATCGTGGTGCAGATAGCATTCGCCGAGGTGGGCATGCCAGAGCCCGATATCGATGAGAGTGACGGGTGGTTGATCGTCGAGGAGTTCCTCGAAGATCATGGTGGCCGATGCTGCGTCGCCGAGTAGGTAACGGCAGCGGGCGTCGACGGCGGCAACGTAGCGCAGGTCGCAATGCCGGGCGAAGTGGTCGTCGCCGGTGGTGGCGCCGACGTTGGTGAGTTCACGGCGCGCGGCGGTAATGGCGGCGGTGGTGTCGTCGTCGTTGCCACTGGCGGCAAGGGCTTCCGCCATGCGGGCTAAGCACAATGCGCGGGTGCGGGCCGGGACCGGGCCGGGTGTCAAGGACCGCCGTGAGAAGGTGATCGCGACGCGGATGTCGCCGTTGTCGAGAGCGCGCTGGCTGTGCCGCATGCAGGCGTAGGCGGTCAGTGGCAGGTCACCAGCTTCGACGGCACGACGGCGCGACCGGTCGAGCCATACTCCACCGTCAGGAGCGATGGTGGTGTTGTCGGCAATCCAGCTCATGAACTCCGACCAGCGGGCGTCCACGCCTGCGAGGTCCGGACGGGTACCGCCGCGTTGCAGGGCGTCGAGGATCTCTAGGCGTTCCCGTACGCGGATTCCGAGTTCAGGCCACGTCTGTGGAGGCTGGGCGGTGAGCTGATCGAGTTCGTCATGCCACGCCTGCGGATCAGCGCAGGCGAGTTCATCGTCCAGGAGCGATCGACAAATTCTTGGACGGTCCGGTATCGGGCGACGTGGGGTGCTGTCTGGTGTGCGTCGCGGACTGTAGAGGCCGAGGTCGGCGTCAGTGGAGGCAGAGAGCACCTGGCGTAGGGCGTCGCGGCGCTCCCGGCTGGGCCAGCGATGCTCCCCACGCTCAAGTTTGCCGACCCACCGATGATCGACATAGTAAGCGGCCAGATTCTGCCCAGGGTAAAGGCGGTCAAGGGCAGCGTTGACGGCGTCGGCCAACTCGGCACGGGACATGCGCTGGCCAGCGCGGCGCGGTGAGATCCGCCGACGGCGCGCATCGGCAAGCAATGAGTTAGGGATTATGGCCGTCTCGGGATGGCGGGGCACCGACACCTCCTTCACGCCACGGCCAGCACGTCTCGTCACACACGCTCAGGCGATCAGCCCGCCTGGAATTCGCGTAGGCCGTCCAGCGCAGTTTGCCGCTGTCGGTCCGATCGACCTGACTGGCAAGTCAATCTTACGGGAGGATCATGGGCGATTTCGTGGGCGACACTGCGATGGTCGGCGGAGTCTGCGGCTATTCGAACCTACCTCTCCTCTGTGAATGGCGAACTATTCGCTGGTCAGGTGCTGGTCGGACCGTAGGTCGGTATGTGAGGTCGGACCGGAGGTCGGCTTCCCTGTTTGTGGGTTGGTCCGTGATCGTTGAATCGCCATTAATGTCGGCAGTGGATACGGGCTCTGGCACGATGTTCGTGAGGGCTGGTGCGGCTATTCGGCCAGGATGACCCGGCGGCGGAGGAGGTCGCGTTGGCGCGCCCTGCGTGGTGCGCAGGGCGTGTTCACCGCCATGGACGGAGACTGTGCGGGGAGGGTGCGGGCTGACCCGCGGGCGACGGCGTTACTCCCCGGAGTGCTGGTGGCCCTCGACGCCTCGCATCGTGGCAGCATGAGCCGGCTACTCGCCGGCGCGGAGTACCTCGCTGAGCCGGTCGTGTCGCCGCAGCGCCGCCTCGACCGGGACGACTGCGGCGGCCGCCGCCACCAGTGCCACACCTGTCAGGCCGAGCAGCCACCACGGCAGGACCGTGGCCGGGTCGGCGGCTTGGCCGGTGAGCAGCCGTAGCTCGAGCGGGCCGAGCGTCAGGTGCGCGAGCAGGGCCCCGAGTAGCGGGCCGCACATCGCGGCGACCACGACCGGTGGCAGCAGTTCTCCTGCGGCGACCCAGCGGGCGTCGCGTGGCCGCAGGCCGAGGGTCCGCAGTCGGGTCAGGGTCTGCCACCGCTCCTGCGCACCGGCGGCGGCGGCGAGCGTGAGGCCGAGCAGTCCCAGCGCCAGCAGCACCGCGGCGGTCGTCCATGCCAGCCGTAGTGTTCCTGCGGTCAGTGGCGCGACTCGTTGTGCCTGCAGGATGTCGGTGCGCAGCACGATGTCGGCGGGGACGCCGCTGTTCGACACGGCCTGTGCTGTGCCAGGTCCGGTCACCCAGATGGTGTTGGGTACGGCGGGCAGCCCGGCCTCGGCGAGGGCGGCGGCGTCCACGATGACGACGTCGCCGGCGCCGCCGACGGGGGGAGCGGTGCCGACTGCGGTGAGGCGGATCGTCGGGCCGGTGTCGCGGGACAGTTGTAGCTGCGTGCCGGTGTGCAGGTCGCCGGTGCTCGATCGGACCAGCGCGGGCACGGCGGCGGGGTCAGGTCCGGGTGCGGTGAGCTGGGCCAGTGCCGGGGCGTCGGGTAGCGGGGTGGTGGCCAGGAGGCGGCCGAACGCGGCGGCGTCCACGATGACCAGGCGTGGGGTGAGCAGTGTCGATTCGGTGAAGAGCGGTGCGGAGTCGGTTATCTGTGCGGCGACGACCTGCTCTATCCCTGGTGCGGCGGCGATGCGTTCGGCGAGTGCGGGGGTCGCGGCCTGGACGTCGCTGCTGATGTCGAGGCGGGCGTCGGCGCCGGTGGTGTGCCATGCGCCGTCGTCGAGACCTCGGGTGATGGTGGCGCCGACGACAAGTGCGAACGACGCGAGCGCCGTGGCGCTGATCAGCACCAGCAGCGGCAGCGCGCGTGCGGCGGTGGTGGCCGCCCGGGCAGCGCCGAACACGGCCAGCGGGCGACGCGAGCGCAGGGCCTGTCGGAGGGCGAGCCGTAGTCCGACGGGCAGCAGCCGCAGCACGACGAGTGCGCCGGCGAGCGCGCCCAGGGCGACGGCGCTGATCGGGAGGATCAGGTCGCCGGTCAGCTCACCGGTGTCGCCGTTGGCGGTGTCGGGTAGGAGTCCGCGCTGGTGCAGTGTGCCGACGGCGGCGACCGCGGCGATCAGTACGGCGGTTTCCACGGCGGCGCGGCGCAGCCGGCCGGTGGTCAGGATCCAGCGCCGCGCGGCCGGGTTGGCGGGTTGGTGTCGGTCGCGGCTGGCGCGGGCGGCGGCGAGGGTGCCGAACGTCGGTCCGGCGAGGGCACCGGCCAGGACCACGGGAATGGTCCAGGTCCAGGAGGCGCCTGGTGCGGTGGTGTGTGCGAGTGCGAGGCCGACGGCGGCGGCCGACAGGGACACCACGGTGGACTCGATGATCAGTTCCGCGCCGAGGTCCGGTAGCGCCGCACCGCGTTGCCGGGCGGCGCTCAGCGCCGGGGTACGGCGGCGGACCAGCAGGTCGGCGGCGAGCAGCAGGACCAGTACGGTGGCGGTCAGGACTGCGGCGAGCAGGACGGCGGCCTGGGTGAAGGCGGCGCTGATCTGGGTGCGGGCGTCGCGCAGGACGCTGTCGAGCTGCGATTCCCATTTCAGGGAGCCGTCGCGGGCGGCTGATGAGCCGGAAGATGCCTTGAGTTTGACCACCTGGTCGGCGAGCGTCGCGGTGGCGTCCCAGGTGAGTGCGTCGGGTGCGGGGGCGAAGTGGACGGTGCGCCGCAGTTGGTCCTGGTCGAAGGCGAGTCGGGCGTCGGGCAGCGACTCGCGTGACAGCAGGGCGGCGACGCGGGTGGTGCCTGGGCCGTCGGCGCCGGGCACGGGGCGCAGCAGCGCCGGGGCGAGTCGCCAGGCGGGGTCGGTGCTGTCGGCGGGTCGGTAGATCCCGCTGATCCGGATGTCTTTGTCGCGTCCGTGGTCGTCCTCGGCCGGGATGCGGTCACCGGGGCCGACCTGGAGGGCGGCGGCGTCGGCCTCGGAGAGGCCGACCTGCACCGGCCAGGGCGGCCCGTGGTAGGGGATCTCGATGGACCGTTCGGGGATTGCGGGGCCGGGTGCGTTGCCGGCGATCCAGGTCACGTCCGGGCCGTCGAGGTCATCGGCCAGGTAGGTGAGCTGGACGGTACGTGGCAGGTTGCCGTCGGTGATGCGCAGGACCGGGCTGTTGACCACGGCGATGGACGGCAGCAGTGCGGTGTCCAGGTCGGGTCCGAGCGTGTAGGTCGCCCGGGCGCGGAGGTCGTCGACGTCGTCGGCGAGGCGGGATATCCGCAGCCGTCCGCCGGTCGGGCCGTCGTCGCGTTCCCAGTCGGCGTGGACGAGGAGGTGCGACTCGTTGCCGGCGCGGCGGACCGTGTCCTGGACGGCGTCGTCGGCGGCGGCACGCAGCATCGCCGGCACGGCTGCGGCGAGCAGCGCGACGACGGCGATGACGGCGGCGGTGAGCAGCAGTGCGCCCGCGTCGGTGCGGCCACGGCCGCGGACGCTGGGCCAGTGCGGGGCCGGCCACCGGCGGGTCAGCCACCGGTTCACGGTGCCACCCGCAGGTGCGCGGCGTCGGCCCGGCGGACCTGGACGCTGACCACCGCGGCGACCGTCAGCAGGCAGCCGGCCAGCAGGACGGCGAGCAGCGTGGCCTCGGCCGGCCACGGCCAGTGCGGTTGGGCGGCCGGGATGGGTGCGGCGCCGGTGTCGGAGCGTACGAGCAGGGGAGCGACGAGGCGGGTGGCGAGTGCGCCGACGGCCGTGCCGGCGGCGAGCAGGGGCAGCAGGATGACGGCGTGCTGGCCGAGGAGTACGGCCCGGATGCCGCGTCGGGTCATCCCCAGGCCACGTAGCCGAGCCACCTCTACGGCGCGGACCTGCAGATCGCAGGTCACGTGCGCGATGATGCCGGCGAGCAGCAGCAGGGCCGAGGCGGGGACGACGAGCCGGAGTGCGGCGGGCAGCGCGGCGTGCAGCGGGCCGCTGGTGAGGCGGGCGGTTTCCGCGTCGCGGGTGGTGACGGTGCCCAGGTGCAGGGCGGTGGCCCGCTCGGCGGCACCGGGGCCGGTGGGGTGGCCGACCCACCAGGCGTCGACCGGGAATGTCAGGTCGCCGGTGACGGCGCGGGCGCGGGACAGGGTGTCCAGGTCGGCCAGGACGGCGGCGGCGCCGGGGGCGGACGGTACGGTCGGCACGATCTCGGTGACGACGATCGGGACGGGCGTGGTGCCGACGGTGATGCTGAGTTGGCTGCCGATGTCGACGCCGACCGCGGTGGCGAAGCGGGTGCCGACGGCGACGGGCACCGGACCGGGGTCGGGGAAGGCGGTGGCGACGAGGGTGCGGGCGGCGTCCGCGTCGCCGAGGTCGACGGTCGCCGCCATCCGCAGCGCGGTCCCCGCCGCGGTGGCGGAGAGCACGACGGTCGGGTTGCGTAACTTGGTCGGGATCGGCGGCGCGGACGTGGCCGTCCACTGCGATCCGTCCGCCGATGTGGTGGGCGGCACGGTGAGGGTGACGGCGATGCCGATGGGGCTGCCGAGTGGGGCATTGGGGTCGGCGGTGACCGGCAGGGACACCGCGACGAGGTGCAGTCCGTCGGCGGTCGCGCACTCAGGTAGCCGGTGCGTGCGGCCGTCGAGCGGCACGGGGGGACCGGTACAGGGTGTGCGCAGACCGGTGGCGTCCTGCAGCAGCAGCTGGGGTGTCACGGTGAGTGGGGGGCCGCCGGTCGTGGTGCCGCTCAGGACGAGTGGGGCGCCGGCTGCCACGGGCAGGCCGGTGACTCGGGTGGGTGGGGCGAGCGGTGCGCCGATGTCCGTCCAGGTGCGGTCGTGGTCGAGGCGTCCGCGCAGCAGCGCGTCGGCGCGGGTGGTGTCGACGGCGACCAGGCGCGGTGCGTCGCCGGCGGTGCCGAGCCACTGACCGACGGCGGTACCCCGGTCGAGGACGGGACTCACCGTCCCGGCGGTGGCTGCGGCGAGGTTCGCGCCGTCGCCGGGCACGGGCGTCGCGTCGAGGGACACTGCCAGGTCGGTGCCGACGGAGAGCGCGGCCTGGTCACGCTGCGACTGGTGCCAGGTGGTGTCGAAGGCGAGACCGAAGGTTGCGGCCGCGCAGGCCAGAGCGACGAGGAGCCCGGCGGCGACGGCCTGGGGTCGGCGGGCGGCCTCGGAGGCCGCCAGCGTCAGCGCCAGCCCACGGGTCCGGTACGCCAGCCGGTCGGCGCCGCGCAGGGCGGGCAGTACCACCCGCAGTGCCAGGGCGGCGCCGGTGGTGAGCAGCAACGCCGGCGCGAGGATGCGGACCGTGTCGGCGCGGGGGCTGGCGGTGGTGGGCTGCGCGTACAGCTGCCACCATGCGGTGGCGGCAAGTGCGGCGAGGATCAGGTCGGCGCCGGATCGGGCCAGCAGTTCACGGCGGGTGCGGCGGTCGCCGGGTGCCGGGCCGGGTCGGATCGCCAGGACGGTGAGGATCGCGGCGAGGACCAGCGCGCCGCCGACGATCGTGAGGACCTGGGCGGCGGTGACGGTCGGCGCGGTGGTGAGGTCGGCGTCGTCCAGGGCAGGCAGGTGGGTCAGGCCGGCGTGCAGGGCCGACGAGGCCGGTATCGCGAGCACGACGGCGACGGCGGCGACGAACCCGCCGTCGAGTGTCGCGGTGGCGGCCAGTTGGCGGCGGCTGGTGCCGAGGGCGGTCCGGAGGGCGGTTTCGTCGGCGCGTATGCCGGCGGTCAGCCGGCCGGCGAGGACGAGTGCCGTCGCGGTCAGGACACCACCGAGGACGGCGATGGCGAGCACGAGGGCGGCGGTGGCGTGCCGTTGGTCGTCGGCGGAGCGCAGGGTCGACGGCAGGTCGGAGGCGACCCGTGCGAGCCGGACACGGTCACCGAGGGTACCGGCCAGCCGACGGTCCGCGTTGCGGACGGCGCCGGCCACGGTCTGCAGGTCGCGTCGGTGGGCGTGGGACAGGTCCGGATGGGCGGTGACCTCCATCCGGCCGATGGTCGCGCCGCTGGTGAGCAGGTCGGCGAGATCGACGAGGAACGGGCCGTAGGCGTTGACCGGCTGCTGGAAGCGGCCGTCGTGGTAGCCGGTGGCGGAGCCCGCGGCGGCCAGCGGGTCACGGTCCCAGCCGCGCCCCGGCAACGGCCGCACCACACCGACGACCCTCACGTCGATGGCCGGGACGGGCTCGTGGGCCAGCTCGGCGCCGAGGCGCACCCGGCGACCCGGGGTGAGGCCGATCAGCTGGGCGGTGGACTCCAACACCACCGCGTCACCACGCTCACGCGGCCAGCGCCCGGTGACCAGCTCAGCTCGGGTCGGCAGGTCGTCCAGCCCCGACAGGTACGCCTGGGCTCCGACGGTGGTGCCCGGGGCGAGTGCGGGTGGCAGCGCCCGCAGCACCGTCGACGCCCGCGTAGTGGTGGTCACCGGGAACGGTGCGAGCGTGGCGGCCAGCACGGTGCGGGTGTCGGCGGCGACGGACTGCGCGTCCGGGCCCTCGACGGTGCCGGTGTAGACGGTCACGTCGACGGCGGCCGGGGCGGCGCGAGCCATGGCGACCTCCAACGCCCGCTCGGCGGTGCGGGTGCTCAACAGAGTGCAGGTGCCCAGCAGGGTCGCGCCGACGGTGACGACCCCGACGAGGGCCGCCAGCAACGGCCACTGCGCGCGGGCACGCCGCCGGACGAGCCTCAGCATCGCCGGCGTCACCCCGCGTCCGGCACAGGCTCGCCCAGCTGCCCGGCTGCCTCGTCATGGAGGTGACCGTCGTGGATCCGGATCACCCGGTCCGCCAACGCCATCATCACCGGATCGTGGGTGGACACCAGCGCGGTGACACCTTCGGACTCGACCACCCCACGCAGCAGAGCCATCACCGACAGGCCTGTCTCCGCGTCCAGTTGCCCGGTGGGCTCGTCGGCGATCAGAAGCCGGGGCGAGGCGGCCAGCGCGCGGGCGATCGCCACCCGCTGCTGCTGCCCGCCGGACAACTCGGCCGGCCGCTGCCGGGCATGGTCGGCCAGACCGACCAGATCCAGCAGCAACTCGACCCGCCGCTCCCGCTCGGCCGCAGCGACGCGGGCCAGCCGCAGCGGGGCGGCGACGTTCTCCGCCGCCGACAGCACCGGAATCAACCCGAAGCTCTGGAAGACGTACGACACCTTCTCGCGCCGCAGCCGGGACAGGCCGTCCTCGTCGAGCGCGGTGACGTCCGCGCCGTCGACGTGCACTGTGCCGGCGTCCGGGCGATCCAGACCACCGATGACGTTGAGCAGGGTGGTCTTGCCCGAGCCGGACCGGCCGACGAGCGCCACCATGCAACCGGCGGCCACGTCGAACGACACACCGCGCAGCGCGTGCACGACGGTCGGCCCGGTGCGGAAACGCCGATGCACGCCGCGTACGCGCAGCAGCGGCTCGCTGCTCATTCGCCGTCTCCCGACGGGCGGATCGTGATGTGGTCGGCTTCCAGGGCCAGCCGGACCCGTCGGGTCAGCGCCAGCGCCTGACGGAAGTCGCGGGGCACCTGCACCCGCCCGGCACGGTCCATCACGGCGTACTCCTCGGCGACCATGTGCGTGTCACCCACCGCATCGGTGGTGGTGCGGCGCAGCACCTCGCTGCTGGTACGCCCATCCCGGATCGCGACGGTCCGCTCGACCTGGCCGCTGACCTCCGGGTCGTGGGTCACCACGACAACGGTGACGCCGTAGCGCCGGTTGACGTCCCGCAGCACACCGAAAACCTCCGCGGACGTGGCGGCGTCCAACTCGCCGGTCGGCTCGTCGGCGAGCAACACTTTCGGCCGGTTGGCCAGTGCCACCGCGATCGCGACCCGCATCTGCTGCCCTCCGGACAGTTGCCCCGGGCGGCGATCGGCGCAGTCGGCGACACCGAGGCTGTCCAACAGCTCAGCCGCACGCTTGCGGCGCTCCTCCTTGCCGGTACGGGCCGCCGTCATGGGCAGGTCCACCATCTCCCGTGCCGTCAGGTACGGGATCAGATTGCTCGCCGTTTGCTGCCGGACGAACCCGACGGTGTGCCGCCGGTAGTCCACCCGGTCCGCGCGGGACATCCCCAGCAGGTTCCACCGGTCGACCCGCACCCGCCCGGCGGTGGGGGCGTCGATACCGGCCAGGATGGACAGCAGCGTCGACTTGCCCGACCCGGAGGCGCCGACGACGGCGACCAGCTCCCCGCTGTCCACGGTGAGGTCCAGTCCCTGCAGGGCCTGCACCTCGATGGAACCGGTCTGGTAGATCCGCACCAGGTTCTCGCAGACGATGAGCGCGTCCCGACCGAACTCGGACGCGCGCGCCGGCGGCTGCGGCAGGGACAGCGGTGCGCGGGACATTGCTTCCTCCGTCCGGGTCGTGCCGACGCCGAGCCCGGCCCGGCTGGTGGTCAGGCCCACCGGCCGGGGACAGGGTGTCGCCTGGCCAGTACACATAGCTGCCGAGGTGTTTGAGAGCCCCGATTGCCCGTGCTGGCCCAGATTGAAGCAGTTTCGCAACCAGCGGCGGCGTTGACCATGCCCCGAGGCGACTTTCTGCGATACCGGAACGAGGGTCTGCTCGTGAACGCGTCGACGGGCCGGCGACTCTTCTCGGTGCACACCGATGGCCCGGACATCCGGGATCCGCTCGCCGGAAGCAGGCGGAAGACATCTCCGGCAGCTTCGCTTCCCGATGTTGTTTTCCGCTGGCGAGCGTCTCTAGGCTGCCACCGTTGGGTGGTAGGCGCGAGGCGTTCGAGCGGGGGATTGGGCGATGTCGCTGACCGACACCATCGGCGTCGACTTGCTGGCGATGACCGCGGGTGTAGACCGGTCACAGCATGAGACCGCGGCGATCGACCGCGCCATCGAGCAGGTCGCCGCTCGGGCGGTGGCCTCTGGCTTTATTGGTATCGCGGCCGCTCTCGGCCGGGCACGAGAGGTGCTTGGGCAGGCCCGGTCCCGGTTGAACGAGGCATCGGGCGTCCTGAGTGAGGCATCGCGGTCGGTAGGTTCTGTGGCGCAACAATCGTCGCCACAGGAGACGAGCCGTGCTCGCCCCGGTAGTCGCGGCGTTGGATACGGTGGATGGCAGCGTGGCAGCGGCGGCGTCCGCGGTCGACGAGGCGCGGCGGCTCGTCGTGGCAGCGTTGCAGGGCGGTCAGCCCGGTCCGACGCTGGCGCGTCTGCAGCAGGTGATGCAGATTCTGGCGGGGGTCCGTACTCGAAAGGCTGAGGCCCGAGGCCGTGTCGACGCGGCGCTGGCGCAGGCTCGGCAGGTCGGTGAGCTGGGAAACTGACGACGGGCGGTGGTGGCCCCATCAGCCAACCGCCCACCCGCCGCGACACCTTCAGCAGTGTTACCGAGGACTCTGCCCCGTCCGAACCGCTTCCCGAGTGGCTGACGGACGCCGCTCGCGACCTGCCTCGACGGGAGGCAAAGGATCCGACCTCCGGTGTGGCGCTGATCAATGGACAGCGGATACCCATGAAGTCTGGCCGTGACTCGGCTGCCGCCGTCGACCTCAAACCGGCCTACCAACTCATCGCCACCACGACCGATCATTTGGAGGCCAAGTTCGCCGCCCGGATGCGCCGCGAACACGTCACTCGGGCGGCCGTGGTCACGAACAATCCGCCCTGCGACTACACCCCCTACGGCTGCGAGAAGATCCTCTCCCGGTTGCTGCCAGCCGGCGCGCAGTTGGACGTCTACGTACGCGACGATGACGCGCAGGTACGCCACTGGCGCACCTACACCGGCAACGGAAAGGCGATCGCATGAAGGTGACCTGGACCTACGACCGGGGCGACCACCGCGACAACCACGAGGTCGACCTGACCGACCCCGCGGCCCTGGAAGCCCTCCTGCGCGATATCCACCAGGCCGGCGAGGCCGTCGTCGTCACGATCTTCAGCGACATCACCGACGACTCCGACGACCTGCCACCCGGCGTCCAGATCGGGCTCGGCCACCGCGCCCACGCCTTCGCGGTACACATCGCCGACGACGGCGGTTACCTCAACGACCCCACAGTGCCACCGCCTGACCAGGAACTCCACTTCGACCTGGGCGGAGTACCCACCGAATACCCCACCGAGCATCTCCGGCTGCGACCAGACACGGCCATACAGGTAGCGGGCACCTTCCTCAAGACGGGCGGCGCACCACCGCGCCTGCCCGCTGCCAGTGAGTAGCGCGGCGTGCGGCGGCAGTTCGACCAGTGGCCGATCGACGGGTTGAAGGAACTGGCGGTGGTCACCCGCGACGTCTCGGCGTACCGAAGAACCAGGGCGCACCAAGCACCTGTGGACAACCTGGCAATGCACGACGTCATCACGGGTGCTCAGGGCAGCACAAAAGGTCCGCTTCCTGGTGCCGCGCGCGGTGCGCGCTGCCGTCTCCCCGCAGCGGCGCGGCACCACGCCTACGGCACCGGCCGGTGTGCTGACTGGCCGGACGTCGAGCGGCAGCGAGTTGGGTAGACCGCATCTACATAGTTGTCGTCTACGTAGATCGGGATTACCTGATGGCGGGGTTTTCGTCGGCCGAGCGGCCGAACTTGCCTTGTTGCAAAAGCGATTGGACCGGCTCGCAACAGGCAGGGCCGGACTGGCGGTCACCATTCGGGGTCGGCACCAGGTCGGTAAGTCGCGCCTCATCCCAGCAGTTCTGCAACCGCGCCGATGCAACCGTGCCGAAGTGCCCTACCTTTTCTACACCGCAACCAAGGGCGCCTCCTCCACCGAGGCGATCTCCAGCTTCCTGGCTGAGTAGTTGACGGGCTGTCTATCTCCAGGACTGCGGCGTGACATTCCTCGACGGATCGAGTTCGAAGTCGGCGAGGAGACGGTCGATCACCGCCTCCTCGTGGATGGCGGTGGCGGTTTGCGCCATCGTGGTGGAGAGCGCGGGATCCCATGGAGTCTCGGCGGCACGGCCGATGAGTGGCTGCGGCGGCGTCCCCCGTTCGATGGCCTGCGCGACGGCCCAGCGGTAGTCGGCGGCCATGAACTGCCAGGGTCGGGCGTCATAGCGCTGCATGATGCGGTCGGCGATGGCGATGCCGGGCCAGTCGAAGTCGCCGTGGTAGAGCAGACGCACGTCTGGCGACTCCATGATGGCGTCGAGGAGGGCGAGGGTCACGGTGGTGGGGTTGCCCATCGTGCAGACGATCGCTGCCGCAGCACCGGCGTCCGCCGCCGCCTCCAGGACCCGCGGGTTCTCGCACACGTACACGGTTTGCGGGTGAAGCCGTAGGGGAGTGAGGCGACGGATCTCCCGGAGCGTCAGATGGGTCTCGGCGCCGCTGTCGGCGCGCAAGCGGAGCCAGTCGTTGCCGAGGGGACGTAGTCCGTAGGTGAGCACGGTGGTCGCCACGGTGTCGCTGGCTACCCCGGCGGCATCCCAGAGGGCGCGGCGTTGCGCCGCACCCTGCGGCAGATCTGAGCCTCCGGTGAGGGCGAGGGCGAGTCCGCGTAGGACGAGACGGGTCAGCGGGCTGTCATCGTCGAGCCCGTGGGCGCTGCCGGTGACCCGTTGCGCCAGTTCGCCCCGGGACCAGGTGCGCGCCTGTTCACCCACGGTGAGGCCGAGCGTCATGGCTGCCTGGCTGACGGTGCGCCGTACCTCGTCGGTGGGTAGCCGGGCGGGTAGGCCCTGCCGCCACAGCTGGTCCAGCCACAGGGTGGTCCAGGGGCGGTCGGTCAGGCCGGCGGTGACGAGGGCGGCGTTGGCGTGCTCGCGCAGCAACGCTCGCCGGGCCGACTCCGCGTCGGCGTCGGCGCGCCGGTCGGGTACCGCACCGATGACCGTTTCCACCACGCCGAGCAGTCCGGTTCCCGCGGCGCTGTCGCGCAGCCGTCGGTCGAGGTCGGCCAGTTTTATCGTGGGTGTCGGTCCGACAGCCTGGCCGAGGAGGTGGCCGACGGCTTCGCGTTGCGTGTCGGTCAGCCCGGTGAGGGTCAGGCGTCCGGTCACCAGCCGACCGTTGCGGACCAGGCGGGCGTGTACCGCGCTCCACAGTGGTCGTAGTCCGGTGGACCGGAGATAGTCGAGCGCCCCGGCCGGGATCATGAGGTGAGCACCGTGCGGCGGCGGCCGTCCCAGCGGAAGTGCAGTGTGGCGACGCCGGGTTGGGTCGGGTCCCGCAGGCATTCGTAGATGCCCAGCGACGGCACCTCAGGGAAACACCCCCACAGGCGTTCGCTGGTCAGAACGGCATCCAGATCGAGGTCGACCAGCAGGCCGAGCAGGCGTCCGTGGGTGGGCTCGTCGACCTTGGCGAATGCGTCGTCGAGCAGGATCAGCCGTGGGGCCTGTGGATAGGACTCCCCGACGGAGGTGAAGTGCGCGGCGGCGGCAGCGAACAGCACCAGGTACGACACCACCCGCTGCTCGCCCTGCGACATGGCGGTACGCGCGGACAGGGTGCGCTCCCGGTTCGGGTTGGCCTGGTCGGTGACCCTGACGGTGAAGCCGAACCACCTGCGGTAGTCCAGCGCGGCGCGCAGGTGGACCGCGTACCCGGCGGAGGGGTCCGCGCGTCGAGCATCCTCGACGCGGGCGGCCAGCGCCGCGCGCAGCCGGTCGTTGTTCTCCCGGGTCCGTAGCTCGAACGGCGTGCGCAGCAGTGCGACGGCGGTACGGGTGTCCGCTTCCGCGTCGTCTTTCAACGACCACACCAGCCGTGCGCCGAGCCCGTGGGAGGTACGTACCCCGGCGAGGGTGGTGTTCATGGTCGACACCAGGCTCTCCGCCGCACGCATCTGCCGGGACAACGCGTCTCCCAACTCGCCGAGCAGGAAACGCTCGAAGGCGTGCCGTTCCCGCTCGGCCACCGCGGACCGCTTCTGTTCCAGCTCCGCGCCGAGGCGAGCGGTCGCGACAGCGGCAGGGTGCTGCCCGATGTCGTCGGCGATCTCGACGACCTTGACCCCGGCGCGGTCCTCCCAGATGAGGTCGAAACCGCCGGGCAGCCGGCTGCGGACGTCGTTGTAACGCTGATGCAGGGCGTTTTCGCCGAGGTCCTGCTGGGGCCTGCCGAGCGCGTCGCGGAGCCGGCCGGCGAGCTCGTCGAGCTGCCGGATCCGCTCCGGTGGGGTCCCGGTGCCCGGCGCGAAGGACATGTCACCGGCCAGCGCGAGCGCGTCACCGACACCGGGCAGGGTCAGCACGCGGGGCAGCGCGGTGCCGGCGTCCAGGGCCACCTGCTCCTGCTGGGTCAGCAGTCGCCGGGTCTGGTCGCGTGTCTCCTCGGCCCGGACCCGGTGGTCGCGGGCCTGGTCGTAGCCGCGGCGAGCCGGCGGCAGTTCCGTCTCGGCGGCACGCAGCCGTGCCTCGGCGGCGGCCTCCTGCCGATGGATCTCCGCCGGTTCGGCGTCGAGCGACCGTTCGAGCACGGCGAACGCTTCCGCCGCGGCCAGGTGCGCCTCGGCGGCGAGCAGCGCCTCGTCGGCAGTGCTGGTGGCGGTGTCCACGGCCTCGACATGCCGGCCGATCAACGACTCGTACGGTGCGAGTTGGTCGATGAACTGCCCGATGTCCCGGGTGTAGCGGGGCATCTCGGCACCGAGCTGGCGCAGCCGCTGATCGATGCCGTCGAGACTGGCACGGTCGTCGGGGAGCAGATGGGCCTGCGCCACGGACTGCGCGCGGCCTCGACGCTCGTCGGCGACGCCCCGCAGCTCCCGCGCCCGACGCCGGGCCTCGGCCGCCCGGCGGGCGAGCCGGTCGGCCGTCGCCTCCGCCTCATCACGACGCGCCCACGCCCGGCTCAGCGCGCCACCATCGGGCAGTGCCCGCAGCGCGGCGGCGAGCGCCTCGCGGTGCCGGTCGTTGACGTCGAGTTGCCCGTCGAGGTCGCCGAGCCGGCTCGTCAGCGTGTCCACCTGCTGCTGCAGGTCGGCGAGGCGACGGCGACGCAGAGCGGCACGGTTGGCGGCGCCGACATACTCGGCTGCCGGTTTCGTCCAGGCACCGTAGGCCACCCCGAGCCGCCACCGGCCGTCGTCGGCGATCCAACTGCCCGCATCCGAGGCCGACCCGAAGCCGATGCTGCGCAGGATGCCCGCCACATGCTCCGCCCCGGCCACCGCGACCAGCGCCTGCTGCACCGTGGGTGCGACCTCGGGCGGACCGGGCCGCAGGATCACCTCACCGCTGGCCGCGTCCACCACCGTGCCGTCCTCGGCGAGCAGAGCGTCGAGCAGCCCGCTGGATTCCAACGCCGCCTCGATTCCGGCCCGCTGCCGCTCGTCGAGGTGATCGGCGAAATCGATAAGCCGGTACAACGGCACACCCTGCCGTGCGGGCGAACCGCTACGGAACCGGGACCGAGGCGGCTCCGGGTCGGTCATCGCGCTCCACCGCGCGTGCTCTGCGCGTACCTCGTCGAGGTGGGTCTGGGCCTGGAGACGCTGGGCGCGCAACGTATCGCGGCGGGCCTCGGCCGCAGCCCGCAACGGCTCCGCGGCGGCCTCAGCCGCCGCGCGCACCTGCGCCGGTGCGTCCGCCGGCAACGGGTCATCACCGAGCAGAACCTCCCGCAACGGTGCGAGGTTCGCGCCGGCCAGGGCCGCAAGAGCCATCCACTCCTGTACGGCATGCGCGAAGGCGCCGCTGGCCGTGGCGAGGGCGGCGGCAACCTCACCGAGGTGCTCCTGCGCGGTGTGCTGCTGTTCGTCGAGCAGATCACGATCGGCTTCCGCCCGGAGGGCGACGGCGGCGGCCGTGTCCGCCTCGTCCAGGCGCCCTTGGACGTCGGCCACCGCCGTACGCCGGGCCCGCGCCGCCGCTTCGGCCCCGGCGACGCGCACACGGTGCTCCCCGAACTCCTCAGCGGCCAGACGGTGGTGCAGCACCTGGACCGAAGGGTCGGCGGGAGCGCCGAGACCACGCGACTCCGGTACGGCCCCGAGATGCCCGACGTCCAGGCCCGACTCGGCGGCGAGGTCACGCAGTCGTCGGTGACTGTCCCGCAGCTCGCCGATGGTGTCGGTCAGCCGGCCGGTTTCCGCGACGAGACGTGCCACGACGTCGGTGACCGTCTGCCGGTCCGCGTCCGCGGCGCGGGCCGCGGACCGGGCCGCCGACTCCAGCGCCCGCACCGCGAGACGACGCTGCCCCAACTCCTGCACGGCCCGGTAGGCGGCGCTGTCGCGCAGCGCCCCAAGTTCGGCGCGGGCCTGCCGCTGCGTCTGCTCCCAGCCGTCCACCACCGCCTCCGCGGCCCGCTGCGCATCGAGCGCCGCCGCGACCTCCCGCTCCGCCTGGCCGGCCTGGCGGCGCTGGGCACGCAACTGGGACAGGGCATCGTCGACCGCCTGCACCCGGCGGCGCAGCTCACCGCGCAGATATCCGCGATAGGCCGTCATCAGGTCGGCCAACGCGGCATGAGTGGCTTCCAACCGACCCAGATCAGCGCGGACGGTCTCCAGGTCGTCAAGGTTGTGCGCGACCGAATCGAGGACGTCGTCGTCGACCGACGGCAACGCCTCGCTCAGCTCGGCGGCGAGCTGACCCGCCTCGATCCGGTCACCGATGGTGGGACGACGCAGCCGGTACAGCAGGTGCACCAGATTGCGGTACCGGCCCGCATCGGCGATCCCGAACAGCTCACGACCCACCCGCGCCCGGTAGTCCCGCGCACTGCCCAGCAGCGCCGCCTCACCCAGTGTCTCCCGCAGCCGCTCGATCGGCACGGGCTGCCGATCGACGGCCAGATCGACGTCGATACCGACGCGCCGCGCAGTGACGACATACGTGACCCGTGCCTCGGCGGTCGAGGACGACCACCGCACGACCGCTCCCAGCGTCAGAAACCGCGGCGACCCGTGCTCATCGACGCGCCGCAGCTCCAGCCAGACGAAACCCTGCCGGTTCACCCCGCTGGCACCCTCACTCATCAGCCACCGAAACGTGGTGCGGCCCGCGCCAGTGGCATCCAGCCGTTTGACGTCACCATCGAGCAGGAACGGCAGGAGCAACTCCAGGGCCTTCGACTTCCCGGCGCCGTTCTTCCCGCGCAGCAACAGCCGGCCCTGCTCGAACTGGAACACCTGGTTGTCGTACTGCCAGATGTTGCAGATCCCCGCACGGTGCAGGCGGTACCGGTGCGGATGCGATACCGCGACCTGCGTCCCGGACGCGGCGACGGCCGTGCTGCTCATGACCGCACCGCCTCGCTCGCGGCGTAGCGGGCCGCGGCCGCGAGCAACACCAGACCACCCTCGGGGCTGTCACCGCGAGCAGCGCGCGCGTCGACCGCCCGCTCGGCGGCGATGGTCTCGGTGGATTCGGCGTCGGCGACCGTCGGCGCCGACCGCGCCAACAGCCCCATGGTGATGAGCAACGCAACGACCGCCTCTCGCAGCAACAACAGATCCTCGACATACCGGCCCGCCCACCGCCGGGCATGACGGTCGACCAGGTCAGCCAGAATCCCGTCCAGCACGTGCTCGGGTACGGGCACCCCGATCACCAGCCGCCCCGGCGCCGGACGTAACTGCTCGACCAGCGCAGTGATCGTCAGCAGCGCGGCCTGGGCGACCGTGCCGACCCCCGGAAAGAGCACGTCGGTGAGTCCGTCGTCGGGGTCGAGCAGGGCGACACCCTCGGCGCGCAGCTCCGCCTGCAAACCGGCGTACTCCAGGAACGACCGCTCCTCTCGGCGCTGTTCCCGACGCAACCAGGCCCGCTGCGCGGCGGTCAGCTCGTCGAGGTACACCACCGGTTGCTCGGTCAGCCGCCGCCGTACCGCATGGCGGGTGCCGCCCGGACCGGGCTCGGCGGCAGCACCAACGAACTCCGCAGCGGTGCCGCTGCGGCCCGGTGGGGTGGCCACCAGGTGCGCGACGATGTCACGGTTGACGGTGAGCAGGGCTTCTGCCCGGTCATCGTCGGCGTAACCGGCGACCGTCCCCTGCTCCTCACGCAGCGCCTGCCAGGACACCAGTTGCCGCAACGCCGCGCTGAGCGCACGACGTTCGGTCGGCCGCTGGGCGTCACCGAGTGCGATGCCGGCCTCCACCGCCGCCGCCCGAACATCAGCGATGAGCTGGGACAACAGCACCTGTTCAGGGCAGGTGAGCAGCACCGCTACGCCCAGCGTCAGGTACGTGTACATGCGGGGGGTGAACGGCCCGCTGGCGCGCAGCAGCGGTCGGCCTCGCCCCGGGCCCAGGCCGGGCTTGAACAGCCGGGCGAAACCGGCCTCCACCACCAGCCGGTAGCCGAGGAAGTTTCCGAACCAGCTCTTCAACCATTCGGCATGCCGACGGACCAGCGGAAAATCATCGTCGGTGGCGAGCAGCAGCGGCGCGGACAGCAAGGCCCGCACCGCCCGGCGGCGCTCGACCGCCAGCGCGATGTCGTGCTCGTCAGCCATCGGTGTCCTCCAGGCGGATGATCGAGATCTCGATGTCCTGGGCGGTGAAATCACCGACGGCCGAACGGAGGGTCAACACGTGACGCGGCTTGCTCAACAGTTCGCAGCGCAGCTGCAGATCGACGACCAGAGCCACCGCGTTGCCCAGCAGTGGATCACCGGCACCGAGAGCCTGCGCCATCAGTTCGAGCAGCAGATGAATGGCCGGGGCGGACAGACGCACCGCCCCCAGATCGGGGGCGGCGGACAGCAACTCCGCCGCGGCCGAGACCCGCCGCTCATGAAGAGCGGCAGCCTGTGCGATCAACGCCTGCTTCTGCGCGCCGCGGTCGGCGATTGCGGACGCGCGTCCGCGCGGCGCCCGCCCACCACGCTCGCGCAGCGCGACGGGAACCTGCACGGCAGGCGCCGGCCACCAACTCGCCGTCGCCGGCACCACCACCTGCGCCTCGGCGGCGAGACCGAGGTGCCGGGCAGGATAGAGGCCGAACGCCGAGGTGAACAGATCAGCGGCCGTCTCCTCATCGGCGGTGTCCAGCCAGGCCGCCAACCGCAGCAGCTCCCGACGGCGAGAGGCACCGTTGCCGGTGGAACGGACCATCCGCTTCGCATTGGCCAGCAGCGACTGCAGGGCCCGCATAGTGGCATCGCGCAGCTGCGTGACCTCGCTGCGGCGACCGTCGACGTCACTGAACCACGCCCGCAGCGCAGCCCAGTCAGCGAGCTCGTGACCACGGCTGCGTTGTACGGCAACGCCGAGGTCGGCGGCGGCCCCGGCCAGCCCACCTTCGCGCAGGACATGCACCAGAGCGGGCAGGTGCGGCCCCAGGCGGTGCAGGTGCCGGTCGATGCGTGGCGCGAGGAGCACAATCTCCTCGGTGATCGACTCGACGTAGTCCAGGAGCAGATCCTTGAAGCCTCGGTACTCCGCGCTGTCCAGGTCATAGCGGGCCAGGACCTGCCCGAGGAACGCATAGAAGTCGCGTACCGAGTCACGGAACGCCCAGAACTGGGCGAAGATCGTGGCGACCGCCTCGCGAGCCGTGCCGGCATCGACGCCGCCCGGCTGCTCGACCCGATCCACCAGGTCACCCAGACCGGCGGCGAGCAGGCCCAGCAGTTCCCGACTGATCTCTCGGGCGGCGTCCGCGCTCAAGAGCACCTCATCGGCCTGCCGCTGCACCCGTTCGCCGAGCGGAGACAGTTGATAACGGGACCGGGCGCGCTGGTACTCCTCGATGCTCTTGACGCGCACCGTGTGTGAGCTGGGCAACAGGTTGCCCCACCCGACAAGCTGGTTCAAGCGGCTCACCGCAGTGTCGAGGGAAATGTCTATCTCGTGGGCGGCGAGTTCCTCGACCACCTGTTGCGCGGAGAGGTCAGTCATCAGCGACGCCGTGAACAGACGCATGATCGCGAGGTAGACGCCGCGTTCAGGCACCGTCAGGTAGGTGAAGGCATCAAGGCGGCCAAGGTCATCCGCCGGCTCACCCATCCGGACAGGATAGGCGACGGTCAGTAGCCGCGACATGCTGGCAGCACGGGAACCCGGGACCCGTAGCAGGGCACGGGCTGATGCATGAGGGGGAGACGCGTCGCCACGCTCCCGATCGACACGCCACCACGCATCGGCCTACGGGCGCAGGTCCGGGTCAGATGCAGGCCTGACGGTGTCGGGGCGGCTGCCGCATCAGGTCCTGTGAGCCGGTGTGTGGGCGCCGACGTGTTGGACGGTGTGGGAGCTGGTCTGGACGGCGGTGGTGATGGCGTCGGGTAGCGCGATGTTGCGGGCGAGGTCGAGGGCGAGGCTGCCGAGGAAGGTGTCGCCGGCTCCGGTGGTGTCGATGGCGTGGACGGTGGGCGCGGGTACGGTGGCGGCTCCGTCGGGATGGGAGTAGGCGGCACCGTGTTGGCCTGCGGTGACGATGACGGTACGGGGACTGAGGCGTTGTAGCGCGGTTGCGGCGTTTACGGGATCATCGGTGGTCGTTTGGAGGATGGTGGCGGCTTCATGGTGATCTTTTTAGGGAAGTATCGCGGCCAGGATGCAGGATGGCATTCCCACACTGTTGTCCTTAAAGATGGCAGAGTTATTGACGCGTTCAGCGGCAGGACGGGCGTGCCTGTTGCTGAATACAAACGCGCCTGGCTGGACCGTGAACTTATTAATTTCGGATTCTGAGGTGAGGGCATGGATCTGAAGCGCACTCTAGAACTTCTCCGAGATCACCCTGCGGTGCTTGGCGTGGATGGATCATTCGGGCAGGCGGCCGCGTTCATAGAAGGTGTTAACGTAGGTCAGCAGGGTGGCATGCTTGCGGGTTTTCGTGAGTGGCTTGTAGTTCGAGCTGGTGATGGCGCCAATCTGAATTGGCGCGGGCTATTGCTGCGACTCGCGTTGCCCGATGGCTATCAAGGAGGGCTGGCTGGCCTGTCTTCGGACGATGAGCAGAAGCTCATCGGGATGCTTTTTGATCAGTTGGGTGAGTTTCTCGCCGCCCGCGAGTCGGCGGACGGCCTGCTGAGGATATATGACGCCTACCTGAAGTGGCTCCGGAATCAGGATTGGTACACGTCCGATAGTCCGAGCTACCTCGAATAATGACCAGCCAGGATGCGTAGGTTGGCAGGAACACGAGGTCGACCTGGTTGGCGGCGCACCAGGGGGCGCTTGCGCGGGAGAAGTCGTCGCAGAATCAGGTACAGACGCTGGTCGAGGCAGCGGCAGCCCGCGGTGGGCCGCGGTGGGCCGGATCCCCAGAGGCCCGGACTCGTCGAACGCGAAGACCCGGTCCGGGAAGCAGTCCAGCACCTGCTCAATCCGGTCGAGCTTGGCGTTGCGATCAGGGTCGGGCGACTCCTTCCAGGTCTTGGTGCGCTGGAAGGTGATGCCGCGGCGTAGGGACCAGAACGAAGGGGGCATCTCGGCAGCGCCGCCGCGAGCCGAATCCTCCCTGAAGTGGACCCGGCAAGCGGGGCTTTCGGACGAGCGCGTGTAAGGGCAGGAAGAAGGGGAACGCGTCGCCGAAGTTCCTGGGGTCAGTGCGAGGAAGGAAAGAGATGAATGCATCTAGTTCGCAGGTGGGTTCCCGGTCGGGCAGAGGTGGCACGACCGCGAAGACCAGCGCCGCTGCCACATTCGCCCTGGTGTTCGGGGTCGCTGCCCTGATCAGTGTCCTGACCGCGATCCTGGCGTCAGTCGGACTGGTGTTGGGCATCATCGGGATCATCCTCGGCGTCATCGGCCTGCGGATGGCCGGTCGACCGAACGTGACTGGCCGGGGTCTCGCCGTCGGCGCACTCATCCTCAGCGTCCTCGCGGTCCTGATCGCGATCGCCTTCGCCGCCGGCCTCACCACCTTCCTCAACAACGAGAACGCGGTGAACCGACTCGAACGCCAGGTCGAGGACCTACGCGACAAGCTACCCCGCTGAACCGTGAGGCAGCCTCCTCGCAGTGCACGTCACAAGCTGCATCGCACACCCGCCTACCTCTCGGCCTACGGGGCGCTTCTGCTGCACGCCGCAGTGGCGGCAGCACGTGGCACCAACGCCCGCACCGCGTACCTGAAGCCGCCGAATCCGCCGCCGACCGACTCCGCCGCAACAGCAACGAATTGTGGACAGCCTTCGGCCCCACCAACGTCCAGCTACACCGAATCTCCGTCGCGGTCGAACTCCAGGACAACCAGCGTGCGCTCCGTACCGCCGATCAGCTTGATACCTCACCGCTCCCAAGGGCGCTGACCAGCCGACGCGCCCAGGTACACCTCGACCTTGCCGCAGCACACAGCGCCACCCGCGACTCAGACCCACAGGCGATGCTCCAGCTTCTCGAGTACGAGCGCCTCGCCCCCGAGGCGATCAGGCTCAACGCCACAGCCACCGGCCTCATCACGAAACTGCTCCGGCGGGAACGCCCCCGCCACACCTCTGGCCTGCGAGCTCTTGCCGGCCGAGCAGGAGTACCAGACTCATGACCGAAGCCGACCCGGTCGCCCTCCTCGTCGTGTGCGCCGCGCCGCCGGCCGCCAAAAGTAACCGAACTGGCCGAACGCCTCCGCGCAACCGGCTGGGACGTCCACGCCGCAATGACCGAGGCGGCAACGGCCTGGATGGACCCGGCGTCGCTAACGCAGGCCACAGGTCATCCCGTCAAGACCGAGCCCCGCGGCCCGCACAGCACGCGCGTGACCAGTGCAGGCGCGCCACCTTCGACCGCATCGCGATCCGACCGTTGTGAACAGCTGAGGAACGGGCGGCACTCACCGGGCTACTCCCGGACAGCACGGCTCCACTGCGGGTCGTCTCGACGGCCCAGGTGCCGTCCGTGCTTGCCTATGGGCGAGCCGACTCAGGACAAGCCCTGTCCGAAAATCCGCGTTCCGCTGCTCCGCTCACCCACGCGTCCGCACCTACCGGCCGACGCGATACTCGATTCGCAGCACTGGCCCCGGACCAGATCGCGGTCACCATCGTCATGAAACGCAAAGCCAATGACCGCTTCCGTTGCCGTCCGGTGACGGCGACGAGGGCTCTGCGGCATGTCCGGGTACGCGGTCGTGGGTTGATTCTGCTCGTGGCGCTCGCGCCAGGTCGCCGATGGGTCTGCGGCTGCCCGTTAGCCGTCACGCTTGACCAGGTCAGCGAGGTGCGCGCAGGGCTGCTCGACCTCACGGTGCCAGGCGCTGCCGATCACGGCGACGGGGTGGCTGACCTCCCTGACCCTCCCGTCGGCGGCCTCCACCGTGAACCGGGTCGATAACGGCTCGCTGCCGAACGGGATCGAACAGTCGATGCGCACCTCGACCTCGATCCAGGCGGTGCCGCCGGGACGCAGCAGCGGAGACTGCCCGGCACCTCGCACCCGGATACCCGGCAGCTGACCGGACGTCGCGCGGACAGTGATCGGCGCGGGCCCCGCATTGATCACCGTCAGTTGTCCTGCCATCTGGTAGATGCCCCTGGCGTCCCCACCCCCGCTACCGCCGGATGCAACGAAGGCCACGAGTGAGATCGAAGAGTTCCGCTCCCGTTCCTCCCGCGAGTCCCGCAACTGGTTGACCGCTACACCGCCAAGCACCATGCCGACCACAAAGGCAGCGACGAGCCGTACACCCATCTTTCGTCTGCCTGTAACGCGGTCAGGGGCTGGCCGGCCCGAGGACAGTGACTGGTGATCGTGGTCGCCTAGATCAATGAATCCGCGCTCCGCCGACATGGCGTGAGCCTAGAGAACACGCTCGAGGGCCACGATCGTTCTACACCCGCAGACTCGGATGCCTGAGCATCGTCGGGTCCGGCAGACGGACGGGGAACGAGCCCAGACGGCCGAAGGACCGATATACCGAAAGTAGCGGTCACCGACACGGCAACGCCCGGCCGGCGACAGATCCGGATTCTTCTAGGTGACGGCTACGTGGGCAGTGGGGATCATGGGTGGCATGACTGGGTTCGGTTACAAGACATCGTGGCTGGCGGTCCGGAACCGGACCCCCGTCGAGGTCGCCGACGCGCTGGGACTGTACGACCGGGAACTCCTCGATTGGGCAACCGGCACTGGCCGCGCCTACCAGCACGGTGTGTATGTGGCCGCGCCTGTGCCGGGCTGGACCCTTGCTCACAGCCGCCGGCATTTGCCGCCGGGTTTCGACGCGGCGGAGTCATCTTTTCCTGACTGGCTCACCGCGCTCAGTCGGCAGCTGGGGGAGGTGCAGTTCTTCGCCAATGAACGGGTCCCGGACTATCACGCCTGGGCTTGGGCCCGGGATGGGGAGCTGATGCGCGCCTACTGTTTCATCGGCGAGCTAGGCGAGGTGCCGCTGTTCGTCGGTGCTGCGACGGCCGACGAGATCGAGTTGGGTATCGGCATTCGTGGCCTGACGCCGGGGTGCGAGAACTGGTCTGATGAGGAGTGGACAGCCTGGTACGACACGACGCCGTGCGAGTCCGACGTGCTGGCGATAGCCGGTCGCTGGAGCATCGCCCCGACTGCTATCGACGATGCCACCGTGACCACACCCGGCATCTACGGCATACCACCATCATTTTCCAGCGTCCCACAGTGACATCCAGGTTGAAGGCCCCTCCACCCCGTAGGCCTACCCTTTCGAGCCGGTAGCGCCGTACGCGGCGTGAGCGTGCCCGCTCGTGGCGCCATTCGGTCGGCCAGGACCCGAGGCGGGGTTGTCCCTTGACTCTCGACCCGGTCGAAGGATCACCCTTCCTGGGTGATGTCTGAAGAGCGCGACCGACGATCGATCCCTCTCGCGATTGACCTGGAGATGCTGCGGCCGGTACTGCGTGGCGGCTGGGGAGCGGATACCTGCGACCCGCACGATGTGCGGGATTGGCACACCGGCAACCCGGCCCGTGGTCAATGCGGAGTGACTGCCTTGATCATCCAGGACCTGCTGGGCGGAGAGCTGATCCTCGGCGAGGTCCTCGCCGGAGACGTCAGGGTCGGCTACCACTACTGGAATCGATTGGCCGACGGCCGCGAGGTCGACCTGACAGCTGACCAGTTCCAGCCACCGGAAGTCGTTGTCGGCGGTCAAGTCCAGCAACGCCCGCCGGGCCCACCTCGGCGATGCCGCCAGCAGTACGAGATCCTGCGGGACCGCGTCTTCGTGGCCCTCTACGGCGGGCGAACCAAGCAATCCACGCAACAGTGACGGCCGGCGAACGGGCCGAGCCTACAAACGGCGGCAGAGCCCGAAGTCCGCCGTGCCCTCTGGCTGGAGAGCGAGCCTGTCCCATCCCTGTGCTCTGATCCCCTCATGCATGTCGTCGTCTGCGGCGCACTCCTGCTGAACCGCGCGGTCCTGCTGGTACACCGCAGTGCGACCCGCCGGGCATACCCGGATCTCTGGGATCTGCCCGGGGGCCATGTCGAAGCGGGTGAGCCGGAACTGCAGGCCCTCGCGCGTGAGATGCGCGAGGAGCTAGGGGTTCACATTGTGGCGGCGTCCGCGTCACGGCTCGGCGACTGGCATGCCGGCAGTGGCGAGGACGCCGTTCACGTGGGCGTCTGGCACATCAGAGAATGGGTCGGCTCTCCCACCAACCGCGCACCGGACGAGCATGACGACATCGCATGGGTCGGGATCAGCGAGCTAAGCGGTCTTCCCCTCGTGTTTGGCGCCCTGCCGGCATTGCTTGGTTCCCTGCCTGAGCCTGACCGGCTGCCTCGCCGTGACGAAGCACGGACATCCGCATCGCCGAGCGGCCCGTAGATCCATCACTGCTCGGCACCCTCCGGTGGAATTCCGACATCCGGTCATCGGCAGGATCGGATGTCGGCGGTCGTCACCGACGCCACCTTTGGCCGCGACCGCTTTGTGTGGCCAGATGAGGTTACTGGTCCACCGTCCGCCAGTGGCCGATCGAAGGTCGGAGGGGAGATGCCTCGATTGCGTTAGATGTGGCCAGTCCAGGGTTTCCCGATGTCCGCGCGTGTCGCGCTGTGTCCGGGTGGTAGGTCAAGGACGTCGATCAGGCTGGGATCCTCGTCGACGGCATGGTGCAGGTGTCCGAGTTTGCCGGTGCTGCCTGTCGCGTCGGTGGCTCCGATCAGCTGCCAGACTCCGTCGTCGGCGTCGTGACTGATCAGCAGGACAGGCTCGTGACGTTCGAAGACTTCAGGGGTTTGGATACAGGTGGTGCCCAGTAGCCAGTGAAGCATCCACCAGGCTCGCCGATCGTGTTGCATGACGTGGTCGGTGACCCACCACACGAACGGCAGGTCCTCGTGGGCGCGTGACTGGTCTGCGGTCAGGTCCGGACCGCCCTGCGGGACCCGCTCGAACGGCTCGTCGACGAGCGAGAACGCGTGCGTACCCTTGTTGGCGAAGATGACGGCGTGGAAGGTGCCGCCGCCAGGATTGCCGGCACCAATCCCGATGGACAGACGGGCGACGTGCGGGTCCGAGCCGGTGGTCCAGCCGAACGCGTACGAGGCCAGCTCACCGCCCGGTCCCACGAACTCGCCGAACGCACGCCGGTCCATGCCCGTGACATCGGCCGTCGGCACCTCAACGAGCGCACCCTCCAGCACCTGGATCTCCACGCCGGCAACATAGCTGATCGAGAACAGCGGGTCGGTCCGGGTCGAAGACCTGAGTCAGTTCGCGCTACTGGAAACGGTGTACCGGCCGGGATCTGAGTTCCACCGGGATCGAGCCCCGGCCGTCCACCCGGGAGTGGTACGTCCTGTGGATCTGTCAAGGTTGCGGGATGTCCTTGAGTCCTCACCCGCCGCCGAATCGCGACCAGATCGAGTCGATGCTCCTGGCGCTTCTGGACGGAAGTCAGTCACGCGACGAGGTCGACCGATGGGCAGCTCAGTGGGTCACCGACCCGGATGGCGGCGGTGTGGAAGACGCGGATGTCTGGTGGGCGTTGACTCAGCTGCACGGCATCGACCTGCGCCACGCCAAGGACGGCCCGTACCTGCACGACGACGAGCAGATACGACACTGGCTCCATGCCTTCCGCGCGCGCCGTCCCCGGGCGTCCTGACCACAGACCCGCCCGACGAGCGGCAGAACCGCACGTTTGCATGGGCAGGTCTGCGTGAGCGCTGCGCTTCGCGTCGATCGCCAGCTTCTGTCGATCGTGCCCGAGGGGCAGCGGGGGAGCGTGGGCAGGAGGTTTCCTACTTGTCGTGCTGTCGGCGCACCATCTCGGTGATCCAGATGGGCGCGAACGGAGACGTGCAGTTCGGCGGAGTCGGGTAGTCCTTGAGTACCTCCAGGCGCTCGCCGATGTCGATCGCACGGGCACGTTGTTCGGCGTGCTCGATTCCGATCTGAGCCAGGCAGTGGTTCATCGCCCATTGCAGGCGATCCGGGGCGTCTTTCATCTCCGCCTCGATGACATCGAGCAGTCCTGCGAGGTCGAGGCTCTCGGGTTTCTTCGTCACGCGTTCGGTGGTCAGCGCCCAGCCGGCACTCGCGATCACCGGATCCGGATCGGCGGACCAGGCCAGACGCAGCTCTTCGGCGTGCGGGTTCTTCTTCACCACATAGTTGACGAACCAGTCGTGCACCTTGGGTGTGCGCGCCTCGCGCAACATGACGTCCAACTCGTCACGCTCGAACGCCTTCGGGCGGCAGATCAGGATCGCCAGCAGCCTCGCCGCGGTGTCATCCGTCTCCCAGAGCTGGCGCGCGAGTGCCTGCTGCGTTTTCAGCCGCTTCGCGAGCTCGCGCAGCTTGCCGAGGTGCACACCGTGGTCGTCCCCGTGTTTCTCGTTCACCTCGCGTGTCTTCGGGTCCTCGATCGCGGCCAGCTCGGCCATCACCTCGGCCACTGTCGTCTCAGTCAGTTCAGCCTCCTGTCCATCATGCGGGGGTCACTCGCGCAGCGGGTGCCATCCGCTGGTCGTCCGTGTCCGTCGGGGTTCGCGGTGGGGCGGGCGCGGACGGCTCGGCCGGTGCGCCCGGTGGGAAGCCGTCGGCGGGGTCGGCGGAGAAGGCGGCCGCGCCGAGCATTGCGCCACCGAACACCGGTCATCCGTGGTTCCCCAGGTACCGCCCGGCCGCACCGCCGGGCCAAGGGTCCGGTGCAGCCCGATCACACACGCCACGATCAGCAGACCGCTGACCACGAGGTTGGCGATCTGGATTCATCCTTGGTCGCCGGTGCTCAGCATGCTGGCCGGGTGCCGGCTGCTGTCAAATCCGTTCCTGGTGAGCATCTGCAGGACGACCACGACGATGTAGAGCGGTCCGGCGACGCAGCAGCCTCGTCTCCCGGCCGGCGGCGCTGGGCCCCCGGCCGGCGGCGGTGGTGATGACAGCGTGGGTCATCAGCTGTCGCCTCCGGTGTCGGGGGCGTAGTGCTGTACCGCGAAGGCGATGGCCGCGGCGATGTCGTCGTCGCTGGTTCCCCAGGCGGCCTGGATGGCGGGAGCCCAGGCCTGGCAGCTGCGGATGGCGAACTCCTTCACCTCGGGCGTGTCCTCCCACGTGGCCGGGTCAACGCTCACGCCGTGCAGGAAGAGGTCGAGGCCGAGCAGCGCGAGGTCCCAGCCGCCGCCGATTCCGATCGTTCCACCGGGACCGTAGGTGCGCACCAACTCGTCGACGATCTCGGCGGGTGAGGCGTGTTCCAGCTCGAAGACGGTGCGGCCGTTGTCGCCGGGTGCCAGGCGCACCTCGACCTCGGTCGACATGCCCTCGCCGAGGACCCAGGTCACCTTGAGCAGGTGGGGTTCCTCGCAGCGCAGGATTTCGCCGCCGGCGTTGTCCTTGAGCTGGAACGTGCCGCCGACCCGCAGGTCGCCCTCGATCGGGCCCAGCCAGCGGCTGAGCCGCTCCGGTTCGGTGCAGGCGCTCCACACGTCCTCGATGGGGGCGTCGTAGACCCGCCGCAGCAGCAGCGATCGCCCTGCGCCGGCGGCAACCGCCTGGTTGCCGATCTCCCGGTGGGTGGCGTTGACCTGGTTGATGATGTCGATCACGTCGACTCCTCGCTATCTGACTCGGCTGCCTGACGACGTTCCGGTGTCTCGCCGGCGTTTCCAGGGTTGTCGCGCGGTTCGCGGCGTTGACGCTTGCCACGGGTGAGTTCGGTGGCCAACGCGTCCAGTCGCTGGCTCCAGAACTGCCGGAAGCGTCCGAGCCAGATGTCGACCTCCTGCAGCGGCGCGGGCTCCACGGCGTAGAGGCGGCGCGTACCGTCCGGGCGGACGGTGACGAAACCCGACTCCCTCAGCACTCGCAGGTGTTGCGACACCGCAGGTGCTGAGATGTCGAACTCTGCCCGGACCACCTCGCTGACGGCCCCGGCGGCCTGTTCGCCGTCGGCGAGCAGCTCCAGTATTCGGCGCCTGACCGGGTCGCCGAGGACATCGAACGCGTGCACCCGGGGAACTATCCCAGCCCATACTTAATTAAGTCAAGGCTGAACTACGGCGTGGTGCTGTTCTCGTCAGCCGTACACCATGCGTTCGGCTGACGAGGCAGCCACCTGGTCGAAGCGGACGGCTTTCAGGCCGCCGCAGCCCCCGCTGCTCCAGCGGCCGCTTCCGAGCCGACCTCGGCCCAGGACCACCCGCTTGGTGACCGCGCTGGTCGACGGCGTCGCCAGTCGGGCGTGGCTTGCGGTTACCATGCCGTCCCCGGGAGTCTGACCACGGACATGCCCGACATGCAGCAGACCAGGACGCCCAACCCCCCGCTGCCCTCGTCGCTCCGTCTTCGCAGAGGGCTCAGCTGCTGGAGTGTGTGGCCGGCATTTCCGGTGGCTGGGGGGTCGTCTCGTCGTCCGGGTGTGGAGGCGGCTGGAACGCGATGTCGGTCACGTCGGCGATCAGTTCGGTGAAGTCGGTGCCGTACGCGGCTGGCTCGATGATGCGCAGCACCAACGCGAACGGCCGGTCGGTGCCGAACGTCCGGGCGAGGTCGGGGTGGTGTTTGGTCAGGTATCGGGCGCCGGCGAGGTTGCTGCCCGCGGTCAGGCCGCCGATGAAGAAGACCGGGCGCCCGCCGGTCGGCCCCCAGAACCGGGCGAGCAGGACGTAGCTGGTCTCTGGGCTGTAGACGTACTCGGTGCCGCCGACGGTGAACGACATCCGGCGTTTGTCCTCGTCGAAGATCTCGTACGTCACGCCACGGAGGATCGCGCGTACGTGTGTGGCGCTGCGCGGGCTCGCGCCGGGGCCGCCGACACAGAACTCGGTCAGCCGGCCGATCTCCCCGGTCGGCTGGTTCTCGCCGACCCGGTCGGCGTGGGCGCCGCATTCCCGGGCGATGGTCGCCAGTTCCACCAGCGCGGCGACGTCGCGGCGGTGGACGCTGAACTCGCGCGGCGACGACGCGTGCCGGGACACCACCAGCAGACAACTCGCCCCGGCGGTGAGCCCGAAGAAGGCGCGTGCCCGGTTCAGCTTGCGCCGACGCAGCAGGAACCCCGTGAGCCAGACGGCCGTGCCGGCGATGACGCTCGCCAGCAGATTGATGAGAAGATCGCCCATGCCTCGATGATGTCCGACCGAGCGATGACGTCGAGGACGGTCTCCAGGCACACCGTTGGCGGGGATCGGGGAGAGCGCCTGTACCTGAGGACTAACCTGCCAGCTGGCAAGGCTCCGGCTTGCCGCGGAGTCTGTTGCCAGGACTTCTCAGCGGCCCTGCGTGTCGTCTGCGGTAGATGCGGTAACGACCTCGCGGTCCCGGTGGTGACCATCGGTGCCGTACCGGGCAACCATGGTTCGGACGGCTTCTTCCACCACCGCGGTCGTGCGGGCAGGGGACACTGTCCAGTCCGGCAGCAGAAGGCTCGGCCAGAACAGGTAGTTGGAGATCATCCCGAGGAACTGGGTAGCGGCCATCTCCGGGTCAGCGATGTCTGCGGCTCCCGCGTCGTGCTCGGCCACCAGGTAGATCCGGACGGTCTCGAAGTACGGCAGTTTGCCCTGTGAGAAGTGCGCCTTGGCCAGTTCGGGAAACCGTGGCAGTTCGGCGATGACGATGCGGAACAGGTCGGTCATCTCCGGCTGGCTCACCAGTGTCGCGTAGCGCCGTCCCAGAACCGTCAGGCCGGCTGCCAGGTCACCGGTGGGTGGCACGTCGGCGACGTCGTTCTCGGCCCATGAGTCGATGACGATGGCATCGAACAATGCTGCCTTCGTCGGGAACTGCTTGAACAACGTTGCTTTTGACACGCCAGCACTGTCGGCAACACGGGCCAGCGACGTCCGGTCGTAGCCCAATTCGAGGAAAAGCTCAGTAGCGGCCTGCACGATGAGCGCGCGCTTCTCCTCCGCCACGCGCTGGTGATAGGCCGACGGCACTGGGGTCATGCGCCCATCATAGCGAGGCGAGTGGGTTGACTCACCATCTGCAGGGGCGTAGCTTCGGCAAGGTGAGTCGCTCGACTCGCCACCTGGTCTCGGGTGTCGCCCCATACGTACTCGGAGGAACTGATGTCCCGCTTCGCCGATCAAACCGTTCTCGTCACCGGTGGCACTGGTGGGCAGGGGGCCAGCCACGTTCGCGCCTTCCACGCCGAAGGCGCCAACGTCGTCATCGGCGGCACAAATGCCGAGCGTGGGGCTGGCCTCGCCGCCGAGTTGGGAGATCGGGCGCGTTTCGTCCGCTTCGACGTGTCCCAGGAGGAGTCGTGGGCCGCCGCCGTCGCGGAGACCGAAAAGGCATTCGGCGCGCTCACGATCCTGGTCAACAACGCCGGGGTGCAGAACCCGCCGGTCCTCATCGAGTCCACCGACCGGGCCACGTGGGCTCGCATCCTCGACATCAACCTCACCGGCACGTTCCTCGGCATCAAGGCCGCCGCACCGGCGCTGCGGCGCGCGGGTGGAGGAACGATCATCAACATCGCTTCCACCGTGGGCATCGGCGGTACTGCCTTCTACGCGCCCTACGTCGCCAGCAAGTGGGCGGTCCGAGGGCTCACTCGAACTGCTGCCCTTGAGCTGGGCCGCGACAACATCCGCGTCAATGTCATCCACCCCGGCGTTGTCGCCACCCCGTTCATCACCGAGCCGGCGGCCGGCGCCGACACCCCGATCGCCGACTTCTACTCGCCCGAGCCGTTCGCCGTCCCGCGACTCGGACAGCCCGCCGACATCACTGCGCTGCTGTTGTTTCTCACATCGCCGGACGCGACGTTCATCACCGGCGCCGAGTATGTCATCGACGGCGGACTGCTCCTCGGCCCCGCACTGCAGAAGGAAGCATGAACCCCGCAGCCACCACGGCGAGCGCAGGCACTATCACCGCGGTTGCTGACGCTGCCGGACGGATTGCAGCACCGCGTCGAGGCCGTTCAGCCGCAGCACGCTCCCGCCGCGCAGGTGCGCCAGGTCCGTACTGCCGTCCCCCGTGCACTTGAGGAACGCCACCTGCTCGGTCCATTCCAGACGGGTGCCGTCCGTCTCTGCGTCCAGCCGGACGGTGACCAGTGAGGTCCATCGCAGGTCGCCGTCGACGATGGCCTCGTAGCCGTAGACAATCCGGTGTGCGTCCGCGATGTCGATGTACCGCGACCGGTACTCCAGCCGCTCGGGTGCCGTGTCCAGCCCGGTGAAGGTGCTGCTTGCCGTCTCGCCTCCGCCCACCCGGAAGTCGTGCTCGTATGAAGCCCCGCTGCCAGGAAGCCGGAACCATCCCCGTCTGATCGCGGTATCGGCGAACGCAGTAAAGACCTCGCCCGGCGGCACGTCGAGGTGCCGCGAGATCGTGAAGGTGTCGTGTCGGACCATGCCGTCCTCCCGCTGTCACAGCCACCAAGGGGTGGCCGCACGAACGTTACGATCAGTAAGAAACGTGCGGCCGGCGGATTTAGTCCGGCTCGCCCATACGCACTTTGAAGTCAGCTACTGACGCACGAGGAACAGAGAGCCGTGACAAGCCTCCTCGGCACCGAACTCGCACAGCGTGGGGTCGCGCCGGACTGCATCCAGACGATCGAACTCGTCCGCGACGTGCTGGCGCGGGTGGGCGACAAATGGACGCTGCTGACCATCACGGTCCTGGCGTCCGGGCCACTGCGCTTCACCGCGCTGCACGAGCAGGTCACCGGCATCTCGCAGCGGATGCTCAGCCAGACGCTGCGCGCCCTCACCCGCGACGGGCTGGTGGCCAGGACCGCATACCCGCAAGTGCCCCCGAGGGTTGAATATGCCCTGACGCCGCTCGGCCGCTCACTGAGCGAGGCCGTGGACGGACTCGTGCACTGGGTCCGTGGCCACCAGAGTGACATCCTCCGCAACCGCCACGACTTCGACCAGGCACCCGCCGAGAACACCCCCACCCCACCCCACGCGTAGCGGCGCCCTGTCACCCTCGACTGCCGCACAACGATCTCAGTCGAGTTCAGCCACACTGTCATCGGCAAAGCCGTGAGCGGCGCCGCGACGTACGGGCGCAGATAAGTCGTAGGCCCCCTGGGCGCGGACATCCGCCCGTCGGCCCCACCGACCGTTCGACCTACCCCGGCATCCCGTCACGCATCGCGACGCCCGGCCGGCAGCACATCCCGCACCCTACGCGTTCGCGGAGCCGGTCTTGCGAACCAGCATGTACCCGTACCGGGGCCCCTCGTCTTCGGGTGGGGCTTCGCCCTGAAAGACCAGGGCGAAACCGGCGGCGGTGAAGCGGTCCTCCATCTCCCGGGCCGAGAGCCAGTACCGATCGAAGTCGATGCCAAGACTGCCGACGCGGCTACCAGGACCGTTACGATGCCCAGTCCCGTCGCCGTGCTTGAACGCCGCCACCAGGTAGCCGCCCGGCCGCACGACCCGGGCCAGCTCGGCGAACGCCCGTACCCGGGCGCCCGGTGCCAGGAAGATCAACGAATACCAGCACACTACCCCGGCCAGCGACGCGTCCCCGAACGGCAACTGCCGCAGATCGGCGACCTCGTACCCGAAACCCGGATGCTCCCGCCGCGCCACCTGCACCATCCCTGGCGACAGATCCACCCCGCGCGGCGACAGGCCCCGGCTCGCGAGGTACGGCAGAAGCCGCCCGGTGCCGCAGCCCACGTCCGCGACCTCCGCGCCCACGGTCAAGGTCAGCTCGGCGAACAGGTCGAGCATCGCGCGTTCGACAGGCATGCTCTCCAGCACCCCGACCAGGTTCTCCGCGTACCACTCCGACAGCACGTTGTGCGCGTCCCGCAGTTCCTCGGTACTGGCGTCCATCCCCCCGCTGACCCTCCCCGTTGTCGGCCGTCGCGGCGGCGAATCTACCGCAGGCCGCCGAGCTGATCGATGCTCGCGGGCACCGGGCAGAATATTCGGGTGGCAGGCTCAGGAGTCGTTCGGATCTATCACGGCGATGAAGGCTGGGGCGTCATCGATGGGGCCGAGGTTCCCGGCGGGTGTTGGGTCCATTTTTCGGCTATTGCCATGAATGGGTACCGGCAGCTTGCTGCCGGACAGGGGGTCTCCTTCATCGCCGAGCCGGTGGCGCAGGACGGGTTCGCGTATCGGGCGGTAAAGGTGTGGACGACCGAGACAGAGCCCCTTGACGAACAAAGCGAGAGTGCCCAGTCCCGCGCGTACCACAGCACGATGACCCTGGCCTTTGACGAACCACCCGAGCGCGGCGGGCGCTGACAACCTGTCCGACCCAGCGGCCACATGGTCGAGCATCCCGTCGATCGGCCACCGCACATCAGGGCAGATCCGTGGCGGCGGGATTGGGATACTGCCGCGGTGACGGTCAAGGCGCTCATCTTCGACTGAGCCGCCAGCGTGTATCCACGTAGATTCCCTGGCCGTGGACGAGGATCGCTTCGAGCGTTACGACCGGTACGAACGGGCACTCATAGAAGTTCTTGACCTGCTCGGCGTTGCGTACCCGCCCGCACCGTCCGGCGACGAGCGCACCAACCAGAAGGTCCGCCGACACTGGCAATGCCACGTAGCCCTCATGATCATGCGGGAGGCGGCGCCACAGCAGCCCGAGGAACTGTTCGAACCGCTCATGCGCGCCGCCGTCTACGAACCCGACCCCAGCCACACCCAACGGCACATCAGGCCAGCGCTGGCTGCCTTCGGCCGCAGACGCGTTCAGACGAGGCTTCTCGAACACCTCCGGACGGGAACAAAGTACGAGATCATCGGCGCGGCGGACGCCTGGTACTGCTCGTACCTCCGCGTCGCGGGCAGCGGGGTCGAGGACGATCCGTGCACCGACCTGCGGCACGACTTCCAAGAAATCGGCCTGCACATATACCTGACCAATGACGATCCACGAGTCCGCCGCCGCCTCATCTCGCTGCTGAACCTCCGCGCCGACAAGAACACCCCAGAGCTGCGCCCTCCGGTCGCCGAGGTGCTCCGAGTCGCCGACGCCCGCCCCGACGACACCATCGTCCATCGGGCCCGTGACGGCATCTGACAGCAGTGTCGGAGCACCGCCTTGCGGCATCGGCGGCACGAGGACCTCGCCGCGGCAGACTCGGGCTCTCGACCGACCGCCAGAGGTTACGGATACTGCCTCAATGATCAGGTTCCGGTTCGAGCTGTACCCACTGGACGAGGTGTCGCCGTGGGGCAGCGACCAGCCAAGCCTGCACTGGTTCGGGCTCACCGAGGGCTGGTACTGGCTCGAAACAAGCGGGCAGGAACTGCTGCGCCGCACCCGGCAATCCGACCCGCATCCCTACATCGACTACTACCTGGCCCGGCTCTGGGAAGACCTCATCGTCCTGACACCGGAGGTGCTGGAGCCGGTGCCCGACGATCTGCAGCCGTTCATCGCCTCCCACCACGCGCAGTGGACGTGTGACCCGCTCGAGTTCGTGGAAGAACCGGATGAGAATCGGCCCGACGACGGCAACGCGGACGTGCCCGACCATCCGGTCGTCACGGCCGCGGTCTGGCACGGCGAGCACCACCTGGACTTCGGATACCTGCGGAACCCTCCCACGCTCCGGCTCTGGCGCACCATCTGCAGCGATCGCGACGACGTCACCATGGACTGGCGGCACGAGGACGACGGCGAGATCGGCTTCACCGCCGACCCCACAGTCCGGCTCAGCCTTCCGACCACCGCTTACCTGGAAGCCGTACACATCCTCAACCGTGAGCTGATGGAGGCCATGGGGCAGCGGGTCGAGGATCTGGAACACCGCGGTGGGCTACCTGGTGTGGACATCGACCTCGTCGACCTGCGACGGGAACACGAAGACCGGCGGCATTGGCTTGCCAAGAACCTCGACCGTGCCCCGAAGACCGACTGGAACGCTGTCCGCCAAGGTGCCCGCCTGCTGCTCGGTGACGTTCCCACGGGCCGACACCTCCATAGACCAGGCAATCCTTCGGGCACCGGGGAACAGCATCCGCTCACCGGCAGTACCGGCAGGCTGAACAAAGCGACCTGATCACGTTCTGCAACACGCGGCCAGCGGCCAGCGGCCAGCGGCCAGCGGCCAGCGGCCAGAAGAGGATGGCCGCAGGGCTCAGCCGCGGCTGGCGTACAAGTAGACGGTCACCGCGTCGGGGGCATCGAGGTTGAACAGGACGGCTCGACGTGTGCCGTCGGCAGTGGGTTGCTCTTCATCGATGCCGGAGACGGACTTGGCGGCTTCGGGATCCCACAGGTCGCCGCCGCCGACGTTGTGTTTTGTGTCGACTGCCCGTAGCCCGGGTACGGGCGCCGCAGTGAACTTCGCCGTGGCGATGAAGACGTCGAGCTCGGTTCGGGGTATGCGAAACTTCGCCGACAGCAGAGTCTCCAGGCCGTTGCTGTAGGCGGCGGTAAGGAGCACGGTTCCGGGCGGCAGGGTCACCTGAGCGACCGCTTCCACCTGAGCGGCGCTGGCGACCTGCGGCGTGGACTGCACTGGGAGCAGGTCGAATCCGCTGGTGCTGGCGACGAGCCCGGCCCCACAGCACATGACCAGCGACAGCACGAGGCTGATGCACGCGAGTACCAACGCTATGGTGCCGCGCCGATTGCGGGTGGCCGGGACAACGGTCTCGCTCATCGCCGACACCATACGGTGTGCACGCTCATCGGCACGTCCCGATACCGGGTGGCCTCGGGACCAGTCACCGTCCGTGGCACACGGCCGGCGGTAGAAGCCGACGTTTCCTGGGGCTTGCCGATGGCGAGGGTTCGTCGGTACGTCGACATCAGTTGATTGCCGTTGCGCACTTTGGTGCATGACAGAAGATGGGCCTGGCCGGCCAGACAGGTCCTGTGTGGGCATGCTCGTGCCTGACTGGGCGTACCGCCGATCCGGACGCCTCGTCTTCAACGGCGAGTCAGGCTTACCCGGCCCGCCGAGCACCACGGCGCGGCGAGCTACCGCCTCTTCTTCGCCGGTCAGCATCGTCGTCGTGGCCCCGGTCGGATGAGAGCAGCTTCCGGTCGACCACGCGAAGACCCTGGCCGCCGCATACGAGGCACTGCCTCTTCGTTAAGCCGAGTAGTTGTCAGTAGCGACTACAGGAGATTGTGCTTACGGGCGAAGTCCGGGAACTCCGCTCCGGAGCAGGGCAGACGAGCACCCGTTGCTCTCAATGCCTCAATGAGGTTCCCCGCAGCCGTCAGGGTCTGCTTGCCGTCTCGGCAGGCCGCCGCGAGAAGCCAGATGGTGCCGTGAACGCGGGCACCGTAGGCACGGGCGACCTGCGTCGCGTTCCTGTCGTCCGTGATGGCCACGCCTTTCCGCAGTTCGGCGGCCGCGAGGACGGACGCTTCCCCGAGGTCGCGCTCACCTGAACCGAGTCGCGTGGCCCATTTGGTAAAGCACCGCACCTCATCGAGCGTGTCCAGCTGGGCAGTGGTCAGCCAGTCCGCCTCGCATGCGACGGCCAGTTCACGATGATCCTCAGATCCCGCCCGCAACTCCTCCCGGACCACCTGCCGTCCAACATGCGGCATTGAGCAGCAGATCCTGCAGGACGTCCAGCCGGTCAGCGAGAGTGAAGTGGCTGAGAACCATGGTGTCGAGCACAAGGACGGAGGTGACGTGGGGTGGGCGACTCACGGCGCGATTTCCAGGTCGTCGTCCTGCGGCAGGTCCGCCTCGGCGATGTGGCCATGCATCAACTCCAAAGCCCTGGTACGTGTGACTCGCCTGTTCCGCAACGCTCCCATCACGGCCTTTGCGTATGTGGGCGATACCCGTACCGATTCGAGGTCGGGCTGCGGTACCCAGCCCACCGCCTCCATGAACTCCGCGTGGGTTGGCCGAACCTGGCTCCAGGCCCTACGGGTCTCTGCGTCGATGGCCCCTGCCTGCTCAGCCTGCCGCAGTGCCAGCAACCAGGAGGTACGGTATCGAGCCGCATAGCTCACGATCTGATCCCGGCTCACCGCCCCACGGGCTGCGGCAATCGCTTGCACGGGCAGCAGCAGTTCGGCGGCGAAGGCGTCAATCACCGTCTCCCGTTCTGCACGTGAGGCACTCAGGCCGAGGTCGGCGGAATACTCATCACCAATGATGAGGTGCCCCAACTCATGGGCGGCGGTAGCCCGACGGCGGCCAGGATCGCCCGTGGTGCTCACGACAGCAACGGCGATGTTGCCCTCGATGAGCGATGCGCCGTCGCCTGGCAGGTCGGTGACGAGAACCCACTGACCTGCGCGCTCGCAGACGTCCATGATGCTGCCGATCGGTCCATCGCCGAGATCGAACCGCTGCCGCAACCACCGGGCTGTCTGACGCGCATCGTCCTCGGACGTCACCGGATGCGGGTAGCGAAGCAGCGGACGGGCACGCAGGACGCCAATGTCCAGCAATTGCTGGACATTGCGCAGCCACTCCACCAGGGCGATTTCGAGGCGTTCCGACGACCGTGCTGCCTCAGTGTCGGTTTCCTCGGTCAGCGGCGCCGCCCGTCGGGACAACACCGTTGGCGGCGGCTGAATCAAGTACTCCATCGACACCTTCAGCGCCCTGGAGAGCCTAGCCAGCTCCAGGCCGTCCAAACGGCGGCTGCCGGCCTCAACCTTGGCCAGCATGGTGCGGTCTAGCCCCACCATCGTGGCGAGATCCTGCTGTGAGATCCCCAACGAAAGGCGGGCTTGTCGTACCTGCTCACCGACGAGGGCCCAGTCCCAGCCATCAGCCATGGTGCGATAATCGCACACTCCGCGTCGGAATGGGTCAACACAGGGAAGTCCTGGATTCCGCGTATCCGGCTGACGCCGGAGGGGTACCGCAGGGGCATCGCACGTTTCGCGACTTCGGGGGCAGATCCGAAGCCGCGGACCCTGACGCCGAAGCTCGTCATCCGGCAGCACGGGCACCGGCCAGCAGACGCTCGACCGACACGCCCACCGCCGAGCAACTCGTCGTGCTCAGCTATTTCGCTCCGACAAGCACCGCGCTGCCTGCGGCCTTCGCGACGACATTCCGTTCTGGCAACCAGGGCCGCTACGCATCAGCCGCGAGCTGGCGCCACCTCGCAGGAGCAGCCGCGCCGTGGTGGCGCCCAAACAACTCCGCGTAGCCCAAGGTTCAGGTCGTCGTCGTACTCGTGTCCGCACCTGCGACCCCGCGCGAAGCTGTTGCCTATCCGTCCGCCAGTGAGCTCGTCGTGGCGAGGGCACGCGCGAGGCGTTGGGGCGCAGTGTCGCCTGGACCTCTTCGGTGGGACTGGCTGATTCAGTGCTCGTTCTGTTCCTGGAATTCGACGATGGCGGCACCGTTGTCTCGGGCCCAGTCGGTCAGGACCTTGATCGGCTCGACCAGGGTCTGCCCGAGTGGGGTGAGGCTGTACTCGACGCGTGGGGGCGCCTCGGCGTAGGCGCGGCGTTCGACCAGGCCGTATGCCTGCAGGCGGCGCAGGGTCTGGGTGAGGACCTTGTGGGAGATGCCGCCGATGAGGTGGGCCAGCTCGCCGGGGCGCCGGGGTTGCAGGCTGAGGGCGAACAGCACGATCACCGCCCACTTCTCGGCGATGATCTCGACGGCCAGGCGGGTGGGGCAGTCGGCGAGGAAGACCTGACCGTGGGCGTCGTGCACAAGGTCGAAAGGTACCAGCGGGTTCCTATCGGCTCCGTAGCGTTTTCCGGTGAAGCCCACCAGGAGCACAAGGAGCCATCCATGCCACGAGTAGTAGTGTTCGACGAGACCGGAGGTCCGGACGTTCTGCGCGTCGTCGATGAGCCGGTCGTCGAGCCCGCAGCCGGCGAGGTGCGCGTACGCATCGAGGCCTTCGCAGTCAACCCGCTCGACCAGATGGTCCGGGCCGGGCAGTCCCCGCGGCCTGTGCAGTTGCCGCACGCGCGGCTGGGCGTCGAGGGAACCGGTGTGATCGACGCGCTCGGGCCCGGGGTGATCGGACTGGCCGTCGGCGACCCGGTCATCCTCGGTGCGATGCCCGACTTCGAGGCCAGGGGCGCGTACGCGGAGTACACCACCCTGTTGGCCGACCGGGTGGTGCCACGGCCCGCCGGGCTGGAGCCCGTCGCTGCGGCGGCGCTGTGGGTGTCGTACTTCACCGCCTACGGCGCGCTGGTGGACAAGGCCGGGATGCGGCCGGGGGACCAGGTCCTGATCACCGCGGCGTCGGGCGGTGTCGGGCGGGCCGCGATCCAGATCGCCCGCCAGATCGGCGCCGTGCCGATCGCGGTCACCCGGCAGAGCGCCAAGGTGCAGAGCCTGTTGGCCGCCGGAGCCGCTGCGGTGATCGCCACCGACCGGGAGGACATTGGGGAGGCCACCCGGCGGCACACCGGTGGGGTGGGCGCCGACATCATCCTGGACGCCGTCATGGGCCCGGGCCTGGCCGAACTGTCGCTGGCCGCGAAGCTCGGCGGCACCCTGGCCGCGGTGGGCTGGCTGGACCCGCGGCCGGCGTCCTTCCCGGCGAATCCGTCGCTGACCATTCACCGCTACATGAGTTTCGCGGACATGGTCGACCCGCAGACCGCGCGGCGCGTCGCCGCGTTCCTGGCCGCAGGTGTCCGCACCGGCGTGCTGCAGCCGACGGTGGACCGGGTGTTCCCGTTGGACGACATCATCGAGGCGCACCGGTACCTGGAGAAGGGGACGCCGGCGGGCAAGATCGTGGTGACGCCGTAATCGGCGACGTGCGGTAGGCGTCAGCCGGGGTCAGGTACGGCATCTTATTGCGCCTGGTGTCTGCCGGCAGCGGCACGACGGAGGCTCCCGTGGCATTGACCAGACAGGCCGGTGGGATCTCGTGGGCGGTGACGCGCCCATCTGTTACCTGCAGATCAGTCGCTGTGGTCTGCTCAGGGCTCGGGCACCGGTGACGAGTGCGGATGCCATTGGTCTGCGTACTCTGTGAGCTTTGCCTGCCGCCGTGCCCGGCCCTGTCAGCTCCCCTGAAGGTGCGAGGTGAGCCTTGCCGCGGGTTCTTCCCGAGTGGTCCGGGTCCATCCGCTGAGGAAGGCCAGGGCCTGCGCGGAGCGGGAGTTCGGTTCCGCGGTGTAGACGAGCAGAGTTTGATCGGTCGTGCCGCGCACATCGAGGACCTGGAAGTCCAACGAGAGTTCCCCTGCGGTGGGATGGAGGAAATGTTTACGCCCTGACCGTTGTGCGCGAACGCGGTGGGTGGACCACCAGTGGCGGAAGTCCTCGTCCTTCATGGACAGCTCACCGACGAGACGGGCCAGTGCCGGGTCCTGCGGGTAGCGACCGGCATCCATCCTGAGGTAGGCCACGCATTCTTTGGCGACCGTCTCCCAGTCGCGGTAAAGGCTGCGTACTCGCTGGTCGAGGAACGCCAGCCGGATGTGGTTGCGGTGCTGCGGCGCAAGAACGCTGAAGTCTGTGAAGAGCGCGGCACCGAGAGTGTTCCAGCCGATGATGTCCATCCTTCGACCCAGCACCAGGGCCGGCACTGCGGTCATGCTGTCCAGCAGCACCCGGGTGGCGGTGGAGACACGTTGCGCGTCGGGCGGTGCAGGGCTCGCCCGTGCTGCGGGGCCTTTGGCGTCGGCCGCGCAGCGAAACAGGTATTCCTGCTCGTCAGGGCGCAGGTCGAGTGCCTGCGCCAGCGCCTGAAGGATCTCCGGTGAGGCCGTCTTCGCGCGGCCCTGTTCCAGGCGCACGATGTAATCCACGCTGACTCCCGCCAGCATGGCCAGCTCTTCGCGCCGCAGCCCGGGCACGCGGCGGTGACCGGTACTCGGCAGCCCGGCGGCCTCAGCGCTCACCTTGGCACGGCATGATCGCAGATAGTCACCCAGCTCGGTCATGGCTCCCTTCTTTCCCTATTTCTTGCCCCACGCCTGCACCCCTGTCTTCGCCTCCTCGCGGAGGTGACGGGGCCCGAAGCTCATCACCTCCGCAACGGCACAGCCGCATACCTGCCCCAGGTGTGCATTTCTCTTCTCAGACCAGGACGTCGTCGTAATCGGTGGAGAGCGCCAAGTCCCGCCAAGCCTCCGACTCCGTACGCAACTGGGTGATCTTGTTCTCCAACTCCTGGAGGCAGTCACTGCCCAGCTGAGCCCGCACTGGCGGATTCGCCGCGTCAGCGAGGGTCAGGAACGCCGCGGCACCCTTGACCGGATCCCCGGGCTGAGCGTGATTGAGACCGGGCACCGCGCCGCGCACCGCTCCAGCGGTGCCGGCGTAGTCATCGATCACGGTACCCTCGGTGCGCAGGCTCCGGTCATCGAGGAAGTCGGTGCGGAAGTAGCCCGGCTCGACCAACGTCACGGCGATGCCCAGTCCCGCGAGTTCGGCGCGCATGGCCTCGGAGATCCCTTCGACGGCGAACTTGGTCGAGCAGTAGATGCCGAAGCCTGCCGAGCTGCTGAAACCTCCCAGAGAGCTGACGTTGAGGATCCGGCCCGAGCGCTGCGAACGCATCACCGGCAGCACCGCGCGGGTGACGTTGAGCAAGCCGAAAACATTGGTGTCGTAGATCGCGCGAACTTCGGCATCGGAGGACTCCTCCACCGCGCCAAGCAGGCCGCGCCCGGCGTTGTTGACCAGAACGTCGATTGCGCCGAAGGCCTCGACCGCGCAAGACACTGCTGCGCGGGCCTGCTCCTCAACGGTGACATCGAGCGCGACCGCGAGCAGGCGGTCACCGTGATCGGGCAACGCCGCTGACACCGCCTCGGGGTTGCGGGCGGTGGCTACGACGTTGTCGCCGCGATCCAGCGCCTGACGGGCGATCTCCAGGCCGAAACCGCGCGAGGCGCCGGTGATGAACCAGGTAGTCATGAAGCGCTCCTTGAACTGAAGAGACCATGGGTCCCTTCGTGTGATCGATAGTCACTGTGTGCGTGGTGACCTCTTTCATGCTGGCCAGTTCGGCCGTGCTCAGCCAGGGAGAGATATGCATAGGAACAGCCAAGGCCCCCGGCCCGCCAATACGGGTGCAGCAGATCCGCGCGCGCTCGGCAGAAGACCATAGGTGTGAAAGCTGGCGTACGTCTGTCGTGGCAGGCGTCTGGCACCCGGAACTCGGGCCCGGTGTCGGCTCCCCTGGAAAGAACTGCGAACCAGGCACGGAAGGGGATCGTTGGAACTTCGCGCGTGCTCAGGCAGCAGATCCGGATGCCGGTTCGGTCCCTCAACGCCCCGGGCGTGACGGGTCGAGACTGTCGGTCGTCGCTCTTATGATCACGGCCATGTCGGCTGCCTTCACCGCCTTGTGGACCCATGACGTCTGCCGGGAGCTACGCAGGCACTGCGTCGGCCAGCGGCCGCCGGTGGCGTTCAGCGGGGTGCATCAGTCTCTGCCCAGTTGGACCAGCGTCGGTGTCGGCGACGATGTCTTCGCGCTGCATGTCAACCGACACGTGGTCTACGTGGTGAGTCGTCTGCGTGTCGTCGACAAGCAGCGGCGCGCCTGTTGCGGCGCTGCTCCAGCAACGTGGCGCGACCCGGCCTATCCCGGTCACGACGACTGGGCGATGCTCGGCGCCGGCGGATGCGGGGCGAGCCCGGTGCATGTCGAGGCGACGCCGATCCGCTTCGACGTCGCTGTTCCCGGCGACCTGCTCGGCGCGTTGACCTGGCGCAACCGTCGCGGAGAACAGCGCACCTTGAAGTACGTCGTCAACGGTCGTCTCGAACGCTCCATCAGCCTCCAGGGCGTCTATCGTCTGACCGACGAATCCGCCGCTCGATTGGGCGCCCTGCTCGATGGTTCACCGACCCCGACCGAACGGGGTAGACCCGCCCACGTACCTCAGGATCGGCAGCCGTCCTTGACGGTCGACGCGCTTTGACGGCGGATGTGGACGCCTCAGGGGCGCGGCCGAGGCTGATTAGACTGCTCAGTTGTGCGCTCGGCTGAGGTCCTCGGACAGCTCGACGCCGCTGCCGAGGAGTTCCTGTTTCCGGACCTCGGCCACGGCTACTACTACGCCGTCGATGCGCGGCTCCATGGGTACCGGGACGCTGGGCGGTGGGCCCTCATCGTCGAGACGGTCGGCTACTCGCCCCGGGCCGGCAACCTCATCGACGTGCTCCACGTGTTCGGCGATTGCCTGACCAGCGGCGAACCTGGCTACGGAAACGGTGACTTTCACGAACGAGTAGACAACTGGAACCAGATAGAGGACCCCGACGAGCCCGAAACCTACCGCGGAGGGCCGGTGGTGGTTCGCGGCCGGCCGATCGCAGTTGCTGCCGAGCCGGGCGAGGATCTGGTCAACGTCCTGCGTCAGCTTGTTCCGCGTCATCGCGAGTTGCTCCTGGCCGATGAGGGGGAGTTGCGGCGCCGGATCCCGGTCGACCTACCCGAGGTTCTGCGGCTCGACAAGTGGAACCACCCCGATCTGGTGAGCGGGCTACGTCCCAGCGAGTCTGAGACCTTCCACCAGCTCGCCGATGTCCTGGCGACCGGAGACCTCAGCCGATACGCGCCCAGCTTGCCGCCCAACACGCACTGGTCGAACTGGCCGGAGTCGGGGAGCCTGTAGCCGGGCCGCCCACCTTTCAGCAGTAGGGCGAAGCCCGTGCACATGTCGAACCAGCATCCCTCGGCGCGGCTGGAGCACCTCCCGTGCGTTCGAGCCAGCGTGGATCGAAATCCGCTCATCGGTACGTTCGGGCGCGGGGTCCGGGATCTCCGTCATGCTCCGTAGCGCCCTATCTGCGACCACGAGCGGATGATGGGCAGTGAATAGGGTGGGTGGCATGCGCACGATCGTTAGTGACCGCCTTCTCCTGCGTCCCTGGCAGGACGACGACGCCGACTTCCTCCTGGGCCTGGAGTCAGGCTCGCAGATCGTAGTCTCCTCCGGCGCGCAACCGACGACCATGAAAACGAGGAAGGACGCGCTCGCGTCGATCAGACGTCTGCGTGCCATCGAACATCCCATTCACGGGAACTGGGCGATCGCCACGGCGAACGGTCGACTGGTCGGCAACCTCCTGCTCCTGCCAATCCCCCCATGGGCGGAACAATCCTTCAGCGGGTCGAACGATGTCGAGATCGGCTGGCACGTGCACCCGGACGCTCGGGGGCAGGGCTATGCCACCGAAGCCGCGGATGCCGTCCTTCGCGATGCCTTCGGCCGTGGGCTGCCGAGGGTCCTCGCCGTGACGGAGCCGGACAACCATGCCTCACAGGCCGTCTGCAGGCGACTCGGCATGACTGCTCTCGGGCGTACGACGAGGTACTACGACACCATCAACGAACTCTTCGAGAAATTGCCCAGTTGATCGGAAGGCCGTGACGTCTGGCGCGCTTCGGGTAGGGCTTCGCCTGAAAACCAGGTCCTGACAGCCGCTACCTTCGGGGTGTGGACGATCCCGAACGCCCCAGCGAGCGCCTCGTCGAGCAACGCCTGCGCAATCGCGCCATGGAAGCGCTGGTCGCCCTGAGCAAGGGTGATTCAGGCGTTCGCAGCGTCGGCGTCGGCGACTACATCAACCTGTTCTTCGACGTGATCGACGACGACACCCCGTGGCAGTGGCGCGAATGGTCGTGTTTCACGCCCGAGGAGGTTGAGCGACTCGATGCGGTACATGGACTACTGCAGGCGGCCTGCGTGGTGACGCCCTGGAATGACACTGACGACGACTTCATCGCCTCCGGCTGGCCGGGCAGGATTCAACCCGCTGCTCGCGCGGCGTTGGACATCATGCAGGCACGGGGCAAATTCCGGGAGGACGCCGAGGAAGAGAATCCCTCCGAGTAGTACCGCTTAGCGACTGGACAGCGCTGAGGCGCGCAGCGCGGCAGATCCGGTCGTCGCGGGACAACGCTTCCGGCCCGGTGCGTGATTCTGCCGTGAGGGCGCTGGTAGGTGGCGGGGTGTGGCGTATCGGGCGGCGCTACTGACTGTCGTACCCCTGTGTGAGGCTGTGACGCATGGCGACTTTCGTTCTGATCCACGGTGGTGGCGGCAGTTCCTGGGACTGGCATCTGCTGGGCCCTGAGCTGGCCGGGCGGGGCCACGACGTGGTGGTGCCGGAGTTGCCGATCGGGGATAGAACGGCAGGTTTCGCCGAGTTCTGTGAAACGGTCGTCGATGCCGTCGGCGATCGCAGCAACCTCGTCGTCGTCGGACACTCGTATGGTGCGTTCACGGCGCCGCTGATCGCTGACAGGCTGCCTGTGCGGCTCATTGTCCTGCTTACTCCGATGATTCCGAAGCCGGGTGAGAGTCCCGGCGACTGGTGGGGCTGACAACTGCTGGCGTGTCGGTCGTCATTAGTGCTCAATAGTTGTCTATAGTCGGCATCGTGAACTTGAAGGAATGGGCGGCGGCCACGGGAATCTCGTACGCGACGGCACGTCGGCGTTACGAGTCCGGGACGCTGCCCGTTCCCGCCTACCGGATGGGCCGCCTGATCATGGTCGGCGAGCCGGTCACCGCAACGACGGCAGGGACCGGGCAGACCGTGGTGTACGCCCGGGTGTCGTCGGCCGATCAGAAGGCGGACCTGGACCGGCAGGTCGCACGGGTCACCGTGTGGGCCACCGGGCAGAGGCTAGGCGTCGATCGGGTGGTGACCGAGGTTGGGTCCGCGTTGAACGGGCACCGTAAGAAGTTCCTCGCCCTGCTCCGCGACCCCGCTGTGACGACCATCGTGGTTGAGCACCGAGACCGGTTCGCCCGCTTCGGTGCCGAGTATGTCGAGGCCGCCCTGACCGCGCAGGGCCGCCGTCTGCTGGTGGTCGATCCGGCCGAGGTCGATGACGACCTGGTCCGCGACGTGACCGAAATCCTCACCTCGTTGTGCGCCCGCCTGTACGGCCGCCGCGCTGCCGCGAACCGTGCCCGCCGCGCGGTTGAAGCCGCCACCGAAAGCGGCTCGGCGTGAAGACGATCCAGGCGTACCGGTTCGCGCTGGATCTCACCCCGGGTCAGGAACGCGACGTGCTCGCGCATGCCGGGGCCGCCCGCGTCGCGCACAACTGGGCGCTCGCGAAGGTCAAGGCGGTTATGGACCAGCGCAGCGCCGAGCGTTCCTACGGTGTGCCGGACGAGGAGTTGACGCCGTCGCTGTCCTGGTCCCTTGCCGGGCTGCGTAAGGCGTGGAACGCCGCGAAGCCCGACGTGGCGCCGTGGTGGGGCGAGGTGTCCAAGGAGGCGTTCAACACCGGCCTGGACGCTCTGGCTCGCGGGTTGAAGAACTGGGCCGGCTCCCGCAGGGGCACGCGGGCCGGTCGGCCTGTCGGGTTTCCCCGGTTCAAGTCCCGCCGCCGCACTACACCATCGGTGCGGTTCACCACCGGGGCGATCCGGGTCGAGCCCGACCGGATGCACGTGGTCCTGCCCCGGCTGGGCCGGTTGAAGCTGCACGAGTCGGCTCGCAAACTGGCCCGTCGCCTGGACAACGGCACCGCCCGGATCATGTCCGCGACCGTACGGCGTGACGGCGGGCGCTGGCACGTCTCGTTCACCGTCGAGGTCGACCGTGCCGAACGCATTCCGGCCCGGCCCGCATCGGTGGTCGGTGTAGATGTCGGGATCAAGCACCTTGCGGTGCTGTCCACCGGCGAACTGGTCGACAACCCGCGCCACCTGGTCGCCGCGCAGCAGCGCATGCGTGCTTTGGGTCGTGCGCTGTCGCGTAAGACCGGCCCGGACCGGCGTACCGGACGACGGGTGTCGAAACGCTGGGAGCGGGCAGCGGCCCGACTCGGTCGTGCGCACGCGCGGGTGGCGAACCTGCGCCGTGACGGCCTGCACAAGCTCACCACCCGGCTCGCCCGCGAGCACGGCACGGTCGTGGTGGAAGACCTCAACGTCACCGGCATGCTGCGGAATCGCAAGCTGGCCCGGCACATCGCCGACGCCGGGTTCGCCGAGATCCGCCGCCAGTTGGCGTACAAGACCGGGTGGAACGGTGGTCGGCTGCTCGCGGCCGACCGCTGGTACCCGTCCTCGAAGACCTGCTCGGGCTGCGGCGCGGTGAAAGCCAAGCTCGCCCTTTCCGAGCGTGAATACCAGTGTGAGGCGTGCGGCCTGGTTCTCGACCGGGACCGCAACGCCTCGCTCAACCTGGCCGCACTCGCGGCTGAGTTCGACACCGCCGGGAGTGGCCCGGTGGCAGCACGTGGAGCCGACCAGAAGACCCGCGTACGCGGGCAGGTGGCCGTGAAGCGTGAATCCGGCACGGCATCCGCCGGTCAGACCGGGACCGTCTTGCCGCAAGGCAGGACTACCGACCGTGTGCTCGCTAAAGCGCACTGAGAGGTAACGGCAACACCGCTCACCGCAGCGCGGAGGGGTTCAGTGAGGAGGAACAGTTCTACAATGGCGTGCCGGCCGAGATTGTCGCGGAGGCTTCGGCGCATGGTCGCGACCAGGTCAGCGCAGAATGGAACGAGCCGTGGCCCCTGGGTGCGTGGCCGGACGTGCCGACGAGGGTGCTCATCGCCCGCGAAGACCGATTCTTCCCGCCCGACTTCCAGCGCCGCGTGGCGGCCGACCGCCTCGATGCCGTACCGGATGAAATCGACGGTGGCCACGCGGTGGCGCTCAGCCATCCGACGCAACTCGCCGACCAGTTGACCGCGTACTTGCCGCGCTGAAGGCGCTGCGCCCGGTGCCGGCCCCGTGAATACAGGCGGCGCGGATCGCGGCATGAGAGTGAAGACCTCGGGCGTGAGGTCGACTACTTCGGCTTTCGCCGCCGGGCTGTCGTGTGGTTCACCGAGGACGAGGCCGTGGTGGAGTTGCCTGGTTCGTTGATGATGTGTGCGTGTATCTGCGCCGTCCAGTCGGCTCTCGCGTGTTCGCGGTGGTTGTCGCGGCGTTGCTGGTGGGATTCGACGCTTATCTGGTGAACCTGCAGTTCACTGTCCGCGGCTCGGTGTCCGGGCGGCTCTGCATCGGCGGGATCTCGCTGATCGTGCTGCTCGTGGTGGTCAGCTTTCTACGCTACAAGATCGAGGAGAGGCAGTTCGTCCGCGACCTGGCGAGCCTGGCCGGTGACCGCCTCGAGGTCCGCGACCACCGCCTCAACGCAATGCTGCTGAGCGAGGACGCCCGACAACGGCGCAACGGCGGGAAAACTCTCCCCGCCTTCCCACCTGGCGCGCAGGGCGTGCGGACACGGCGCTGGCTGAACCGGCGACGCTTCCTGCTCTTCGTCGGCTGGTACCTGTTCGCCGTCGTCCCCGCGCTGCTGCTCACCGGCTACACGGCCCAACTGCACGAACTGCTCGGCGCTGCGGTCGCGATCCTGGGCCTGCTCGCGGTCCTCGCCGCGTACGCCCAGTTCGTCACGCTGTTCAGCCATGCCACCGACCTCGTCGACACCGAGGTGACGATCGCCGGCACAGAACTCGTGCGGGTGATCGGCGACCACACTGACCGCGCCGACATGCACGGCGGCACAGTCGTGGTGCTGCCATCAGGGGCGAAACGCGGCTACGGCAAGGCATGGCTGCTCGGGTTCCCACACGCCGTGGCACTACTCGGCGATCCACGGACCGGACGGCTTCGCCACCACGACGACCTGCACGCCCTGTCGGCAGTGCTGCACCAGTCACCACACGCCACCGACCGGGCCGCCGCCCGGAACATCGACAGCCTCGCCGCGCAGTCCCAGGTCAGCGACCCGACACAGCCAGACGGCGCCGACAACTCCCGCCTGTGGATGTCGCTGACCAAAGCCGGCCGCATCCTGGCCTGGGCCGTCGTCGTGGGCTCCGTCCTGCTCACCGGTGGCTGGATGCTGGAAAGCACCCACGACCTGGGCGGCGCGGTCATCCTCATCGGTGTGCCGCTGGCCACCTGGTGGGCGCTGTACGCGCTGTACCGGGTACTCGCGCTGCTCGGCGAGGCGTGGCAAACGGCCCGGAACAACCACTAACCAGCTTCGTGCTGCTGATCACGCTGGCAGGCATTCTGCCCGCAACCACCCGCCAGCTCCCCTCGCCAGGAACGGCAGCCCACGAAGGCCCCCGGCGCTGCACCTTCTCGGCGGCAGATCCGGATACCCGAGTGTGGATCAGGCCAGCTCAGGATTGCCTTCCCGTGATGACCTTCAACTTCGGCATTGCTGGCTACCAGCCAGCCTGGCTGAACGGAGCTACTGAGGTCGCCGGTCGTCACGCTCAACGGCTGCGGGGCCTCGTCGGCCGTCGGCTGACGTGCAGCTGGGTGGTGTGGGATGACGACGACGACACCTGGTTCGCCGACTGCCCGGTGGTGCTCGACTTCGACGACGAACGCCTTGAGGTCAATCATCAGAAGTTCGACGATCTGTCGATCACGTTTGGTTCGATCGACGTGACCCGGACGCCGGTGTGGCCGACCGCAGACAGCTTCCTGCTCCGCTGGCGCAATGATGCTCCCGCCCTGTTGGCTGCTCGGCATGGGCAGAGGCTTGAGGCGGTCGAGCTTCTGGAGTGGACCGGCGGTGACCTGGCGGACGGTGCCGTGGCGCTAGGCCTGCGATTCAGCAACGGCTGGCTGACGATCTACAACGCGCTGGACGAGAACGGGATGGAGGAGAGTGATCCCTCTCCGCAGTACCGCCGACACCTCCTGGGGTGAGCCCACTACTGCCCGACTCGACCAAGCTTTCAGCGGCGTGTGCGGATGCTGATGTTGAGTGACGGTCGATGATCCCAGATATGTTCGGCGGATGGACGACCAGTTGCCCTGCGGCGGTGTGGAGATCCAGCCTGACGACGTAGCGGCACTCGAAGCCCGCTGGGCGCAATGTTGGAGGCCGGTCGATGTCGCACGGCGCTTGGTCGGGATCGATGTGCCGTGGTACGTCGCGGCGGGGTGGGCGCTGGATCTGTTCCGTGGAGAGCAGACCCGCGAGCACCACGACATCGAGATCGCGGTGCCGGCCGGACGGTTCCCGGAGATCCGCGAGCGTTTCGCCGAGTTCACGTTCGACGCGATCGGCGCCGCCCGGATCTGGGAATCGGCGACGCCGGAGGCGCTGACCGCCACCCGGCAGACGTGGCTACGCGAGCCGGACACGGGACGCTACCTGCTCGACGTCTTCCGTGAACCGCACGACGGCGACACATGGATCTGCCGACGAGACGAAACGATCAGGCTGCCCTATGCCGACATCATCCGACACACCTCGAACCGGATCCCGTACCTGACCCCCGAACTCGTCCTTCTCTTCAAGGCCAAGCACGTACGCCCCAAGGACCAGGCGGACTTCGACGGCGTCCTCCCGCTGCTGACTCCTGCCCAACGCGAGACGCTGTCCAGGCTGCTCAAGCAAGTGCATTCGGGACATGCCTGGCTGGCAGACCTGACGTCGAACTCTTCCCGCGCGCCCCAGCACCAATGACCCCGCACGACTCCTGCCCGATACCAGCAGATTCGCCCGCCTTTGCCGCGTACGCGTAGCACTCGGTGGCCGTGTTCCTCGCCGAGGTCGGTGATGTTCGACCCGCAGGCTTCGAAGATCCTCAGCCCGAGCAGGCCCAGGAGGGCGACCAGGGCGAAGTCGTTCGGGTTCGAGGACTTGCGGGCGGTGGTGATCAGGGCTTCGAACTGGAGGTGCCCGAGTCCGAGGGTCGGTGACTCGGCCGGCACGGTGGGCCGGCGGATGTAGTCTGCCGGCGAGTGCTCCAGGATGGCGTCGATGACGCAGATCCGGTAGAAGCCGACCACGACGGACAGCCGGCGGGAGACTGTCGAGGGCTGGTACCGGCGGACGTCTTGCAGCCAGCGCACGTACCGCTCGATGTCGACCCGCGCAGCGGCGAGCGGGCCCAGGTCTTGGTTGGTGCACCACCGGAGGAAGACACGCAGGTCGGACTCGGTGTGAATGCGAGTCTGGCCACGGTAACGGCCCAGGAAGGCCGACACTGCGGCGTGTACGACGAGTTGGTCGGTCGGTACGACGTGGGCGGAGACAGGAGAGGTAGCCATAAGTCACCGTGCGTCACCACCGGTGATGAACACCAGTCCTCCCGGAGCGGCAGGATCCGGACGTCATGTCCGGCGGGCCATTACCTCGCACATTCGGCCTGGCAACCTGCCGATGTGGAAGAGTGGACGTACAACGGAACGGCCTTCCAGATCAACTCGATGTACCTCCTGCCGGAGGACGCGTGGACCTACGAGCTGACTGGGTGGTACCGGACCTCCTGTGGGGTCGCCGTGGTAATCCCGGATACGACACCCGACGGCGATCCGTTCACGCCGGCGAAACGCGACCCATGCCTACGTGGCCTTCACCGAAGGGCCACTGCCCTGGCCGGTGTTGCTGCGCTTCATCCGCTTCGTTGAGGCATCCGGCGACATTGTGTCCGACCCGCCGACCGCGACCGTGAGCGGTGACCTCTCTCTATCCTTGAACTCGTGGCGCTTCGCGAGCCAGGCTTTCGAGGTCACGTCCTACCACGACGGCCAGCACGACGGCTGGTGCTACGAGCTCTACGAGGTCAACCCGACAAACAGCTCAGACGGCTACATCGACGTACGCATCCCCGACCTCCAACCGGGTGGCGGACCGTTCGTACCGGTCCCCGCAGGGCAGGTCACAGTTACCGGATACCGCAGCCCGACGTTCCCCTGGCCGGTCGTCCGACACTTCCTCGACGCGATCCTCGCCAGCGGTGACACCGGCGACGATCAGGAACGGCTGATGTCCTGACCAGTCGGCGGCACGCCCGACCGGCGGCATGTGCGCGTGTTGGTGGCGCGGCTGCCGGCAGGCGGTCATCCCCTGCGGGGATATGTGGAAGGCGGCCACATGTCGTGCCCACGTGGTGGTTGGACGTTCAGCGGAACAGGTCGGCATTCTCGACTGCCCACTCGTCGAAGCCGCGCAGCGGGCGGCCGATGATCTCGTGTACGGCCGGCCGTTGGTCGAGGGTCCACTGCGTGAGCTCGGCGAGCTGCGCGCCGTACTCCTCAAGGGCGTACAGGGTTACGTCTATGCTGTTGTCGGGCCAGCCGCGACGCCGCCAGTTCGCGCGGCTGTCATCGGGCGTGACCTCGACGGCGGCGATATCGCGGCCGATGGCTTTGGCGATGCTCGTTACGCGTGATCGGGTGCTGATCGGCAGTCCGACCGCTTCGACGATGGCGCCGACATGATCGTCGGTACGCAACGCCGCCGCCGCGACGGCGGCGAGGTCGTCCTCGTGGATAAAGGGATAGTGACCCTCGTTCAGACACGCCTCCCGCACGATGCGCTCGTCGCTGATCGTGTCCGGCCAGTCCGACCCCGTGGCCGGATAGGTGCCCTCGATCACCGCCCCCATCACCGCCGACGGGCGAATGTGCGTCCACTCCATCCCCGAGCGTTCGACGGCACGCTCGATGGCGAGCCAGAACCACGTCTCTGGTGGATAGGCCTGCTCGTACTCCGGCCCGTGCGAGGACAGCACGACGATACGCCGCACACCGGCACTCTGAGCGACCTTCAGCGCATCCCGCACAGTCGCCGGCACGGCTCCGGCGAGAAAGACACCGTCGACGCCGACGAAGACCTCGGCGTGCCCCAGTGGCCGGGTGATGGATCCCTCGACAACCTCGACCCCGTCGGGCCAGCCGTCGACCTGGCCGGGTTCGGCGAGCACACGCACCCGGTCGCCGGCGTCCACCAGTTGACGCGCCAGTCTCCGCCCGACGATTCCCGTGGGGCTACTGCCCGCGTCCTTCCTGGCAACGACAGCAGTCAGCAGGCGCAGACGGGTTTGCGTCGCACTCGTGACCCGCTTGAATCCACTCATGGCAAGATCCTCCAACGCAAGCGGAGATCTTGCGCCACCCCCGATGATCGGGCGAGGTTGCGGATCAGAGATCGCTCACACTACCAGCCGGCCGGTTGCCGGCGATGTCGAGGAAGACCAGACTGCGACCCGGCGAAGGCGACACCAGCCTCGGTCAACCGCCGGTAAGCGGCGTCGGTCCGGCCCCATGGCTGCCGCCAACCCAGATCGTGATGCTACGGAGCGATCATGCCGACAAGGTCCGGCCAACGGCGTAGCAGCTCGGCGCGGAACGCCAGGACGCGCTTATCCGCTACAAGACCGCCAGCCTTCTCGTCTGCGAGCCGACCAGTCAGCCGGCGGGGATTCTCTGTCGCCCCGGACGGCCAGAAGTACAGGTCGTAGCTCACCCCCACGGCAGCGTAGCGACCTCCAGATCGACGCATCCTCCCCGGCAAAGCCGAACGTCCGCCCCCAGCGAAGCTCGGCTACCAGCGGCGACGGATACACCGGCTGCCCACGCGCTCGATGCGCCAGAAGAGGGCGTTTACTTGTGATGGCTTGGTGGATCGTCATGAGTTGAGAAGGGTCGCGAAATCGGGCGGACCATCCCCGGCGACACTCTACAGCTCCGGCAGTTCCTCACCCTTACCCCGGCAACCCCCCCTCACCCAACGCGACTGCTCCTCGTCCAACAGGCGTACCGGGCCGCCGGCATCACGTTTCCCCGCCTTGCCGGCTCACGAGCGGACGTTGTCCCTGGGAGTCGGCGCAAGTACTTGTCAGACTGGAAAGTAGTTTCTACTCTCAGCTTCATGACCGAGAACAACCTCACCAGCGAACAGGCTCGGGAACGTCTCGCCGCCGCCGAGCAGTTCGCTTCCGCTACCACCCGTCGAGCCGCCCCCGTCGCGGCCATCACGACCGCCGGGGTCGGGGTCCTGGTTGCACTTGTGCTGGCGGTCTCGTACGCCACCCTGCCGGAGCACCCCGTCGCCTTTGCGGTGTCGCTCGCCGCGTACGGTGTTGCGCTCACGGCGCTGATGGTCTGGTACCACCGCAGGCAGGTCGTCGCCCAACGCGGCTTCGGCACGGCGTACGGTTGGGCGTTCACTCTGACCATGACGCTCTACAGCATCGGGATCGCCAGCCTCCGGGTGGACTGGCCGTGGCTGGTCGCGGTCGTATACTGCTTCGTCGTGGCTCTGCCCATGACGGTGGCCGCCATACGGATGGCTAGAGGCTGCCCGTGAGTGACGCGGAAATGAGGCATCCACGCCACCGTCTCAACGAGACGATTCACGCGCCGGTGCGGTTCAGCATCATGGCCGCCCTAGTCGCCGCCGACCAAGCCGAGTTCGGGTTTATCCGCGACACCGTTGAGATCTCCGACTCCGTGCTCTCCAGACAGGTGACGGTGCTGGAGGCGGCCGGACTGGTCAAGGTCCGTAAGGGGTACGTGGGCAAGCGCCCCCGTACCTGGCTCTCGCTTACCGCGACCGGCCGGCGCGCCTTCGCCGATCACCTGGACGCACTGCGCGAAATAGCCGACGGAGGGTAGGACTACGTCTCCACCTGCCGATCATGATCCGGTATGGCGTGCTGGGCTGGCGGCACCTGCGCACACAGCCTCCCAGCTGGTCCCCAACCGTTCAACAGCATCCGGTACCCCACACAGTTACGAGCGAGGCAGTTACCTGCGCAGCCTGCTGCTCCTCGATCCCGACAAGACGACAGGCGCGCTGCCGTCCCACCTGCTCGACTGTGAGCCGGACGTGCGGCTGTTGGCCGCTCAACACGCCCCGCTCACCGACCAGACACGACGCTGGCTGCTCACGCTGCGCGACGACCCCATAGAAGAGACATCCGTGCGTCGGGCCGCACACGCACGCCTCAACTCGAGCTGAAAGCGCAGCCAACGCACGTACCGCTCGACGTCGAGCCGCGTCGTAGTCAGCGGGTCCAGGGCGTGGTCGGTGCACCGCGTAGGAAGAAGTCCACCCGGAGCGGCAGATGCGTATAGCGGCCGGTCCAGTCAGGCGCTGATCTTGCAGGCAGCGCTTGCAGAGATGGCTCGGGCGGATGAGGAAGACTGGCAGGCATGGCTGATCTGGGCGACCCGAAGGCTGCGCTGCACCACTACCTGCAGGCGATGCGCGACAACCTGATCTGGAAACTCGACGGGCTGAGCGAACGCGAGGCCAGGCTGCCGCGCACCGCGACCGGCAACAACCTACTGGGCGTTCTCAAGCACTGCCTCAATGTCGAAGCTGGCTACTTCGGGCCCACCTTCGGGCGTGAGTTCCCGATGTCTGAGGAACTGGTTCCCATGCAGGTGTTCGAGGAGGACCCACAGGCAGACTGGTACGCGCGGGAGGGCGAGACGAAGGATGGGCTGATCGACCTGTATCGCCGTGTCGGGGTGTTCGCGGATCAGACGATCGAACAGCTACCCCTTGACGCGCCAGGGCATGTGCCGTGGTGGCGCCCAGGCGAGAGGGACGTGACACTGCACAGGATCATCATCCACGTGACCTGCGACCTTGCCCGTCACGCCGGTCACGCCGACATCATGCGCGAGCAGCACGACAGGGCGATCGGCTTGCGGCGGGAGAACGCTGGCGTTCCCCACGACTACGACTGGCCGGCGTACGTCACCAAGCTGACGAAGCTCGCTGACCGGTTCGGTTAGCCGCCCGGTCCCGTCGATACAGGCAGAGAGGGCAGTATCCGCCGCCGCGCTGACCGTGTTGTCACGGTGAGGTGAGCCTCGTGATGCTCTGCCCGACCGGGATACCTGGGTTGCCGGGCACGCCGATCGGCGCTTCGGCGACGACGTCAGCCATGCTCACGCGAATCGCGGACGCCCTGCAGTACTTGTGGCGTGATGATCAGGCACCACGCTCGCTGACCGGCCGGCGGCGCAGGTTCGGGTTCAGCAGGGCCGGGGGCAGGTAGGCCTGGTCGAGCCGGGTGACATCGGTGCCGGGCGTGACGATTTCGTCGATCCGGTCGAGGATCTCGTCGGTGAGCGTGACGTCGACGCCCGCGAGAAGGTTGTCGAGGTGCTCCATCGTGCGCGGGCCCAGGATCGCGCTGGTCACGCTGGGGTGCGCGATGGCGAATGCCATGGCGAGGTGGGCCAACGGCATGCCTGCGTCGTCGGCGAGCGGGATGAGTTGTTCGACGACGTCGATCCGGCGCTCGTCGGTGAGGTGCGTGGAGAGGCGAGCACGACGCAGATCGTTCTGTTCGCCCCTGCGGACCCGGCCGGTGAGCATTCCCTGCCCGAGTGGGCCCCACACCAGCGTGCCCATCCCGTAGCGCTGCGCCGCCGGCAACACCTCGCTCTCGTTGATCCCCGCGTCCAGCGCCTTGTGGATGACCTTGATCGAGTCGTCAGGGTCGGGGTTCCCGATCACCGTGGCGAACATCAGCGTGCCGAGCGCGTACGGGCTGACCTTCATGCCGGTGCGGCCCAGGGTGCGGTACAACATGAGCGTCTCCTTGCGGTATCGTGGCTATCCGGAAACCGTTTCCGGAACCAACTATACGGAAAAGCTTTCCGGATAAGCAGGGGAGATGCAGCGGTGTCCGACAACACAGCAGAATCAACTGCTCGCGAACGTGCTCCGCGCCGGATGCGCACCGACGCACGCCGCAACGTCGAGGCCCTGCTCGAAGCGGCGAAGACGGTCTTCAGCACCGCTGGCGTCGACGCCCCCGCCAAAGAGATCACCGATCTGGCCGGCGTCGGCGTCGGCACGCTCTACCGGCACTTCCCGCAGCGCTCGGACCTGATCAAAGCCGTCATCGAGCGCGAGATCGACGCCTGCGCCGATGCGGCCCCGGCGCTGGCCGCCGCGCACGAGCCCGGGGTCGCCCTCGCGAGGTGGCTCGACCGGTTCACCGCGTTCGTCGCCACCAAACGCGGATTCGCCGCAGCCCTGCACTCCGGCGATCCGGCGTTCGACGGCCTGCCCGGATATCTCATGCAGAAGCTAGGGCCGGCCCTCGAGTCCCTGCTCGAAGCCGCGACAGCCAGCGGCGAGATCCAGACCCGGATCAGTGCCCAGGACCTGCTGTACGCCGTAGCGAAACTGTGTGCGCCCATGCCGAACGAGGACCCCGACTACGGTCGGCGCATGGTCGCGCTCCTCGTCGACGGACTACGCTCCGGCGAATCCCCACACTGACATTCACCTCGGTGGGCGCCGAGGTAGACGCCGGCGTCGGCGAGACGACGCACCCGCTTGCCCAGCGAGGCATGGTTCCGGCCGCGGTCGTGGCATCGTGCTCAACTGGGCTGGGTGGCGGCGTCGGAATGGGGTACAGCGTGGGCCTGGGTCGCATGCGGTGGCCTGACTCTGCTCGCAGGGCCGTGGTGGTCAGTCGCGGTCGCCTCGACGTCCTCCGCTGCGAAGTCGACGTATAGCTGTTGGAGCACGGTCTTACGGGGGCCAGCGTTGCGGCTGGTAGTCGTTGACTCGTTGAAAGCCGATGAACAGCCCGTTGTCCCGGGTAAGCCCGGCGAACTCGTCGTCAGACTTGGGATGTGGTGGAATCCGGTGGCGCGCTGGTAGAACGCGGCCCTTTGAGGGGTAGACCCAAGATCGGGTGTAGGCATCTGGCACCGATCGCGCTTGCCGGCGAGGTGTTCCCAGAGACGAAGGCGACTTGCCCGTACGATCTCGGCCGTGCATACCACCCCGCTGCCTTCGATCGATGTGGAAGCGGTCTTCCCGCAGTTGCATGGGTTCGCGCGGACGACTATCCGGCTGCATCCACGCAAGGGCTCACCGTCGGTCGAGCAGAGCTCCGTGGGCGGGCCGCTGCTCTGGCCGGCGAACGAGCCCTGGCCAACCTGTGACGGTGGAGGTCTGGACGATCATCCCGCCGAGGCTGGGGTACCACTCGTGCCGGTCCTGCAACTACTTGCCGACGATGTGCCCGAGCTGCCATTCCCCGAGGACTCGGACGTGCTGCAGGTGCTGTGGTGCCCGTTCGACCATGACCCCTGGACTGCTCCGCTGCCACGCTTGCGCTGGCGGCGACGATCTGCGATCGGACCCCGGCTGACGGCCGTGCCCCCGCCCCACGAGGACACCGAAGCCTGGTACGTGCCCGACGCGTGCGTCGTCGATCCCGAGCGGGTCGTCGAGTACCCGTCGTACGACCTACCGCGTGAGGTGTGGTCGCAGATTCAGGAAACGGCGCGTCGGGTCGAGGCTGACCACGGCTGGCAGTACGACACCGACCTGGCGGTCGCTTCCGGGATCAAGGTCGGCGGCTACCCCGGCTGGACACAGCCGCCTGACTGGCCGGTCTGCACCTGCGGGGTTCGGATGGAGCACCTGCTCACCATCGCTACCTGGGAGTTCAGCCGGGGCGGCGAGCGGCGTTGGGTCCCGCTGGAGGACCGGCCCGCAATGGCCGGCTGGAGCTTTGATGGCCCGGATGACCATCCGTGGCGGTCACTTCAGAACCCGACAGGATTGGTGCTCGGCGACGCTGGCGGCGTCTACATCTTCGTCTGCACGTCATGTCCGGAGCGTCCCCACGACCATCGATTCGACTGCTCCTGACTCGACAGGAGTCACCGACAGCGTCCGAAACTAGCCGCGAGTCGCGCGCTACGCGACGTACGATGCTCGGTCGGATCGGCGTCCGGTCGTGCCGAGTTGACGGCGTCCCGTGCCACAGTAAGAACCCCCTGTTCTGCCACCTGATCGGAGTCGACGTTGAGAGAAGAGCCCGAGCCGGCTCTGCTATATCCGGAGGTGGCAGCGTACGGCAGCCTTGCCGCGGCGCTGCACGTCGTAGCAGCCGACCAAGGTATGTCCCTCACGATGGTCGTCACCCCGTCCGATCCCCTTCGTCATGCAACGATCAGCAGCGTTCTCCCGCACCGGGAAACACTGTTCGTGTCAGCCTGGCATTTTGAACCCAGATGGCGGATCCAGGGTTCGGCCAACAACGGGATCCTGATCAGCGGAACCACTCCTGACCTGCGCCAGCTTCCTGCAGTGGTGCTCGGCTGGGCGGAAGGAGCTGCTCTGGATGACATCGCCCAGGCCGCGCCGTTCGACATCCTGACCGGACGTTTCGAGGTCCCGGACGGCAACCCCGCCGACGTCATCGCCTCAGAATGGCAGTGGTTGCTCAAGGACGCCAAGGAATCAGGCTGGCCTGAGTATGAAGCACTAATCAAAGCGGCCCACGCTGAGCCGAAGCTGCGCAAGCTCTATCCCTACACCAGCCACTGGGCGCTGAGTTTCTCCGCAACCCCATACCCCTTCACCCCGAGCTTCGCCACTCTACTGGCTTCCCAGGGAGGCGCATACACCGTCAAGGAATGGTGGAACGGTCCGCCACTGGCACAGGTTGCCACCCCAGCCGAAGCGATCTCCATGGCCACTGACCGACTCCCGGAACATCTCGCATCAGCAAGCCGAACCGAGCGAAACAACGACTGAGCCTCAGCGGGCAGCCCGGCGTCGCGTCGAAGAAGCCGGACCCGACCAGCCGTTTGCGTTGGACTACAGACCTTACATAGTCACCCCATCGGTGATCTACCTGAGCACAGCGGCGGACTGGGTCGAGGTTGCGCCCAACATTGAGAGCTGATCGAACGCCTCGGGATCTGACTGTGCCGAGGGAAGCCGCACGCTTCTGCCGTGAGGTGCGCGTTCGACCATGCTCGCCCGTGTCCGCTAATCGTCGAAGTCGAAGTCGAAGGTGCCCGCCTCGATGCGGTCGATGAGCTCGTCGACATCATCGGCTTGCCGGATGGCGCTGTCCCATCCGCTGCTCGTGATGTCGACCAGGAGCACCGGTGCGGGGTCGCTGCGCAGGTCGAGTACGAGCTGTTCGCGGGATCCGTCGCCGCCGATGATCGCGATGCCGGGGTGCAAGTCGGTGCTCTCGTGCCATGCGTGATGCAGCTCAAGCATCTCGCGTGGGGTGTTGAGCCAAACGTACGCCTCGCCTGTCATCCAGCCTCGCCGAAACCACGACGCACCTTGCAGGTACGTTCGCCACGCGGCCGGTAGGGCTCGGCCCAGCGCATGGTGGGCGTCGGTGAACTCCTGGTCGCCTACAGGGCCGCGATAGTCGGCTTCCTCGCTGATCGCGCCGACGAGGTGGGCGTTGAAGTCCGCAAGCTCCTCTGCGGGGATCCAGTACTCCAGCACGTCGCGGCCACCGACCTGATGAACCTCGTAACGGTCCATGTACTCACGCTGGACCTCGAATCGAGTCACGTAGCCGACGCCACCGGCAGGGACGTTCCACTCGCGGGCAATCTTCGTGGCGTACCAGCGGTTGAGTACCGGGTAGAAGATCGGCTGGTCCGGCAGGCGTGGAGGCCACTCCCGCCACCCTGACGCCTCCACAAGGTCGAGTTCGGCCTGCCCGGTGGGCCGCCAGAGGGTGATCGTGTCGGCCTTGTCGATGGTCTGCTCCTCGCAATCATGGTTGCCCCGTGGTCGGGGCGAGCCACGTACGCACCATTCTGATGGTCCGCCTCCGGACGTTGCCGAGGCCGGCTCGGTCAGGCCGGTCACACCTGGGACCCAGGTACACGGATCTACCGCGAACGGCGCTGCCGGAAGCATGATGCGTCCGGGAGCGGTGGCGCTCATCGGCTCATGGCTGGTTCTCAGGACGGCAGGATGAGGCGGGGGTCGTGGAGACTCTCGGGCGTATCGCTCATCTCTTGCGGCGTACGAGGTCTGCCACTGTGGTCGGTAGTTCGTCCTGCGGCATGTCCTCGCAGCCGGGACGGGCGAAGTCGAACAAGAGCACGATGCGGTCGCTGGAGCCGTAGTTCCACGCCTCGTGGATGACGGTGTCGGAAGGCGACCAGTCCGTACACGCTCCAGCCCTGGCCGTACATCTCGCGTTGCACCCACGGCTGGTGACTGTCCTGCGGCAGAGCAAGGCATTCGTCCCGGATCGCCTCCCACCGTGCCCGAAGATCGGCCAGGAAGGGGAACTGCCGCTGATCCAAGAACATGAGACATCATCCTGCAGCAATGACAGAGGATCTGTGGTGCGGGCACGGTCCCGCCGCCCCCGGAGCTGAGCGCCCGGTGGCGAGCTGCCGGGCTGGTGGCGGCCAGCGACCGGGACGCCACCTGGCAGGGGAGTGGCCGCCTGCGGCCAGTTGCGCCTGCGGGAGCCAAGGCCGCGTAGGGCGAGGTTGGCCAACTGCGCCACTGTGGAGGTGTCTGCCGGTGGGGCGGTCCGCGGTATGAGAGCCGACTCAGGCTGTCCCGGCAGCGTCCGTACGCGCGTCAAGGTGAGCGTGACGCGGTAGGGCGTTGCGGTCTGCTCACCGGCGCGGATCGACGTTAGTGAGCTCGGCGTCCAACAGATGGGCTGCTTCCTCGACCGTGGCCACGAATTCCTCGGGCGGGATCCTGGCGACGAAGACCTTGCCCAGGTCCTCTGGAAAGGGATGGTCATCGCGCCAGAACTCGAAGACGATCACCAGGTCGTCGTCCAGGTATCCGTACATGGAGACGTTGTCGACCGTCTCTCCCCACCGCATGAACCAGAACTGCTCCCGGAACTCCGTCTCGTCTGCGTGGAGCAGCCGGAAGACCTCCTCCGGTGCGCGGCCCGGAAAGGGACAGGGCTTGACGTCACGTCGGCGCACCTGCGCCGCGCTTGACCGCATAACGCGGATGAAGAACGGGAGGAAGGCCCAGTTGTCCCCGATGGTCAGCCTCTTGCCAGCCGCCCACAAGTCGACGACGCGGAGTTGGTGCGGTTCGACCTCGCCGATCTCCACCGCGAACGTGGCCCGGTCACCGAAGCGTCGCGTCATCAGTCCGACGGCGCAGTCATATGAAAGGCCGTGCCTGGCTGGGTAGGTTGCCATCCCTCGGCCAGTGCTGCTCGGACGATCGCCGCGACCGTCGACGGGAGAGCGGGCACCGCCGGCCCGCCAAACCAGTTGCTCGGATGGTCCTGAGGCATGCTGACCAACAACACCCTGCCCTTGCAGTCGACCTGTTCGACAGCGACAGCGAGTGGCTTCTCACACAGCGCTTGGGCATAGGTTGGTCTGGCGCGTACTCGCCACCTGTAGGTGATCCCGTCAACCGTGATGAGCCGAGAGCCCTTCTTGACCAACGCCATGACGACCCTCCTCGACGTCAGATGCCCGTGCCCGTGGCGCGCCCGATGCAATGGTCAGTATGGGGCGGCCGAGAAACCCGGGCAGGAACAAGCCTGCCCGACCGACGAAGCCCACCACCGCCGAGCCAGGTGACAGCCGCCGTCGAGTCGGGCGCGACGTTCGACTGCGGCTACGACCCGACGGGAGGCCAGAACTCGTCGTCCTCCTCGTCAGGCGACGAAGGGGCGTACTGGCGTAGAGCGCCCTCGGGGTTCTTATGTCCGCCCCACTGATTGTCCACACCGGTGATGAAGCGCAGGCGGCCGCAGCCGCCCGGCCCCATGCCTGGTTCACGACAACGACACCGGCTGTCGAGCCAGTCGCTGAACGCCTCCGCGTTGAGGCGGTCCGCCAGGCCCACCGACAGCATCACGTTGGCAACCCAGCTCACCGCATCCTCCGATCCACGCCCGGACCGTACCGCCAGGATCATCCGCTGACACCGGCACAGACAAGGCGATGACGTGCTGGGGCAGCATGGCCGTCGGTCCGCTGGGCGGCCGGTGGGACGATCTGGCTAGCATTCCCTCGTGATCGAGGAGCTGATCCAACAGGTTGCCGCCGAGGACGGCGACGCGATCGAGGAACTGTGCCAGATCGCGGACACCGATCCGGGCAGGCTGACACCACACCTGGGCTCCCTGCTCGATCTGGACGTGCTGTGGCCGGCGAAGTTGTACCGGGCTGCAGACGCCGACGTGGTTCACCGGATCATCGAGCGGATCGATGGTGGTCGAACACCCGGGCGGCTCAACCACCTGCTGGTCATCCTGGCGCACACCGCTCACCCGCTCGCCGAGGACGCCTTGCGCCGCTGGTCGACCGAGCCACCGAGCGGCGCGGACCAGCTGTATGTCCCGGTGCTGACCTACGCGCATGAGGGCGGTTGGACGGTCACGCCGGACGGCAGCCGGCGGGAGCTGTGCGGCAGCACCGCGTACCAGTGGGTCATGCGCGACACACCGCGCCGCGCGGACGGCCCCACCTGTCCGTGGTGCTCGTCGCCGCTGTGGATTGCCGCGGACCTCGACACCACGGAACCTGCCATCGCTGCGGCCTTGGCACACACCGGCTGGTCCGGTCGGCTGGTGATCGAGACCTGTCACTTCTGTGCCTGCTACACGACGCTGTACAGCCAGGTCACACCGACCGGGTCCACCACCTGGTGGAGCGGTAACACCCGCCCCGGCTACATCGGCTCCGCCGAACCGGAGGATCCGCCGGCGCTGGCACCTGTCCCGGGCGCGGCCCGGCCGAGCCCTTACCAGGCGTGTGCTTGGAGTCGCGGGGGCTCGACCCTGGGTGGCTGGCCCGACTGGATTCAGGACGCGGAGCACGCCGACTGCCCCGACTGCGGTCAGCCCATGGACTATGTGGGCCTGGTCGGCGGCGCGGACCTCGACGACTACGGCGAGGGTGCCTACTACCTGCACCTGCACCAGCCGTGCGGGTTCGCCGCAGTCAACTACCAGCAGAGCTGACCGCCGTACCCGCTCCGCCCGCAGGCCGCTGGCACCACCCATGCCGCGCGCCGCGGATGGAGGAAGAATTGGCTGTCTTCCAACGCATTGCCTGCGGCACACGACTTCAAATGTTGCGTTACTGACTCCCGTCATTGGGCGAATGAGATGGGGGTGGCAATACAGTTACCCCTGTCGACACCGGCGGTTCTCCTCTCAGTCATGAAGCTCCATCCCTCCGGCTGGCCCCACGCCACCTGCTGTTCTACATACCAGGATTGGGGGCATGCGCGTCGCCGTGGATCTCGACGCCCATATGCTGTTACCGAGACCAGGGCCTACGACGGGTGGACGACTGCCGCGCGGGCCCGTCCGATGTCTTTGGCGCGAGGTCGCGTAGGAAGCATGCCTGGAGGGCCATTTGTCGACGCATGAGAAGTTCGAGGCCGTTCTGACCGGTGTGATCCGACGCAACCCCGGCGAGGAGGAGTTCCACCAGGCGGTGCGCGAGGTGCTGGACAGCATCCGTCCCGCGCTCGTGCGGCACCCGGAGTACGTCGAGGCGAAGATCATCGAGCGGATCTGCGAACCGGAGCGGCAGGTGATCTTCCGCGTACCGTGGGAGGACGACCGTGGCGAGGTGCACGTCAACCGCGGTTTCCGGGTGGAGTACAACAGCGCCCTGGGCCCGTACAAGGGCGGCCTGCGGTTCCATCCGTCGGTGTATCTGGGCATCGTGAAGTTCCTCGGTTTCGAGCAGATCTTCAAAAACTCCCTGACCGGTATGCCGATCGGTGGTGGCAAGGGCGGCGCGGACTTCGATCCCAAGGGTCGCTCGGATCGCGAGGTGATGCGCTTCTGCCAGAGCTTCATGACCGAGTTGTACCGGCACATCGGCGAGTACACCGACGTGCCGGCCGGTGACATCGGCGTCGGCGCACGCGAGATCGGTTACCTGTTCGGCCAGTACAAGCGCATCACCAACCGGTACGAGTCCGGGGTGCTGACCGGCAAGGGCCTTGCGTACGGCGGCGCCCAGGTGCGTCGGGAGGCCACCGGGTACGGCTGCGTGTTCTTCGCCGAGGAGATGCTGCGTGCCGCCGGGGACGGGCTCGACGGCAAGCGGGTGGTGGTCTCCGGATCCGGCAACGTGGCGATCTACGCCATCGAGAAGGTCCAGCAGTTCGGCGGCGTGGTGGTGGCGTGCGCGGACTCCTCCGGGTACGTGGTGGACGAGAAGGGCATCGACGTCGAGGTGCTCAAGCAGGTCAAGGAGGTGCAGCGCGGCCCGATCAGGGACTACGCCATGGCCCGACGACACGCGACCTTCGTACCCGGGCGCAGAGTGTGGGAGGTGCCCTGTGAGGTCGCCCTACCCTGCGCCACACAGAACGAGGTCAGTGGCGCGGACGCCGCAACCCTTGTCGCGAACGGCTGCATCACGGTGGTGGAAGGCGCGAACATGCCGACGACGCCCGACGGCATCCGGGTCTTCACCGAAGCCGGTGTACGTTTCGCCCCGGGTAAGGCCGCCAACGCCGGTGGTGTGGCCACCAGCGCCTTGGAGATGCAGCAGAACGCGAGCCGCGACTCATGGACGTTCACCTACTCCGAGCAGCGGCTCCAGCAGATCATGCAGGACATCCACGCCCGCTGCTTCGAGACCGCCGAGGAGTACGGGATGCCCGGCAACTACATGGCCGGGGCGAACATCAACGGCTTCCTCCGGGTCGCCGAAGCCATGCTCGTTCAGGGACTCATCTGACTGTCCTGCCGGTGGACGGCGTGGGGCGCGTGACGAGCAGGCTCAGCACACTGTTGACGGCCAACGATGTCTGCGCCACCCGTCCCATGTCGTGAACCCGGCCGGTGGGTTGTCGACGGGTTCACTGCCGTCGAGTTCCCCTGGCGTGGGGATGTCGAAGCGCTCAGCCCACTCGGCGAGGTCCCGATCGGACATGGGCCACGTGGTGTGTGGCGCTGCGGCTTGACGTCGGTCGCGTCGTCTCCGCTGTTCCGTGAGAGTGAGTTCGAAGTAGCGCATCTGCACTGCCACACCGAGGTCTGCTGCTGCCTGGCGTAGCGCCGAACGTTCGTTGCGGTCCCAGAGGCCGAAGTCGATCACGACGTTGGTGCCGAGTTCGAGGGCGCGTAGCCCGATCTGGATGAGCCGCCCCTCGATCACGTCCCCGGCCGATGGTGGATTCTCGGGCCCGTAGAGGGCCTTCACCCATTCGTCCTTCGTCAGGCGCAACGCTTCCTGCTCGATCTCGATGCGCCGGGCGGCTGTGGTCTTTCCCGTACAGGGAAGCCCCACGGTCAGGAACAGTGTCGCTTGCCCCATCATCACCCTGCGAACGTACGCCTCATCACCACCTTCGGTGGGGTGGGGAGAAATCAGCACCGGCGCTCGAATCACCGCCCTGACGTCGCGTGCTCGGAGACGATGTCGTCGATGACGCGGTGGGCCTCTGCGACCGCGGCCGGGTCGTCGTGCAGCGCGCCAGCGCACGTGATCAGGGTCTTCCACAGGGCCCAGGCCCGCCCGCGGGCCCAGGTCGCCGCATCGACATCGAGCCCGGCGCGGAAGGCGTCGCGGCTCGGACCGGACAGCAGCGTCCAGGCGATCGCCACATCGCACGCGGGTCGCCCACCCCGCAGGTGCCGAAGTCGATGACGGCGGCGAGCACCCCGTCTCGGATCAGGAGGTTTCCCGGGGCCATGTCGCCGTGGAACCACACCGGGCGGCCGTCCCAGGTCGCCGTCAGTGCCGACTGCCAGATCTCGGTGATGATGTCGCGGGGTATCCGGTGGTCCAGTGTCTCGACCGCCCGGCGGACCTGCGGGTCGTAGACGTGCAGGGGCCCGCCACGAAACCAGTTGTGCAGTCCGGGCTGCGGCCCCGTGGCCGGATCGACGCGACGCAGAGCGACGAGGAACGCGGCCAGCTCTTTCGCGAACCCGGTCAGGTCGCCGATCCTGTCGAGGCTGGCGGGTTTCCCGTCGATCCACTCGTAGACCGACCAGTCGAAGCGGTACCCGTGGGCGGGGACGCCGCGCGTTACCGGCCTGGGCACCGGCAGCGGCAGTTGCGGCGCGAGCACCGGCAGCCATCGGTGTTCCTTGTCGACCGCCAGGGCGTACTCCCGCGCGGTGGGCAGTCGTACCGACAAACGCTCACCCAACCGGAACGTCTGGTTGTCCCAACCGCGCGGCACAGGCCGAACCGGCAGATCGGCCCACTGCGGGAACTGGCTCGCCACCAGCCGGCACACCAGCGCTGCGGCCCTTGAGGACCAACGCTCGGAGAAGTCCCGTTAGGCAAGATCAATTAGCCACGCCCGAGTTGGGGGTCTAGCGGAAGCGGCGACCTCAAGCCGACCGCGACCGGCACGGTGCTGACTCGCCGTGCTTTTCTGCGATAGATGCGGGAGGGCGGTCCGGATGGGTACGGTGCGCCGGCTGCGCTCGGTGGCGGGGCCGTCCGTGGTCGAGGCGATCGACGGCTTCCTGGCTACCCTCGATCACCCAGAAACCGCTGGCACCCGTCGGGTCTACGCCTCCACCCTGCGGCAGGTGCGGGAGCACCTGGGCGCGGCTACCCCGCTGGCGGTGCTCGACACCCCGGCCGCCGCGGCGGGATTGGTTGCCTGGTTCACCGTCCGGTGGGGTGAGCGGGCGCCGGCCACGTTCAACCGCAACCTGGACACCCTGCGCTCGGCGATCGGCTACTGGCGGGAGCAGGACTGGCTGGCCGGCGATCCGAGCCGGGCGTTGCGACGGCGTGGCCGGGCACCGGACCGGACCCGGTCGCTGGGCCGGGCGGAGATCACCGCGCTGCTGGGCCGGGAGGAGCTGCCGCTGCGGGAGCGGACGCTGTGGCGGCTGCTGTACGAGAGCGCCGCCCGCGCCGGCGAGGTCCTCGCGCTTGACGTGGAGGACCTCGACCTGCGCAACCGGTGCGCGAAGGTGCGCCGCAAGGGCAACGCCGTCGACGTGATCGTGTGGCAGACAGGCACCGCCCGGCTGCTGCCCCGCCTGCTCAAAGGGCGGTCCGGCGGGCCGGTGTTCCTCACCGACCGCCGCGCCCGGGTGCCCTTGGCCCCGGGCGACGTCTACGAGCCGACCGGGCAGGCCCGGCTGTCCTACCGCCGCGCCGCCGAGACGTTCACCGCCGCGACCGGCGGCGCGACGCTGCACCAGCTGCGGCACTCCGCGTTGACCCACGCCGCGGAGGACGGGGCGAACACCTCGACCCTGCTGTCGTTCTCCGGGCACACCTCGGTGGCATCTCTGGCCCGCTACGCCCGGGTGTCACCGGAGGCGCTGCGCCGCTGGCAGCAACGCCGCGACCCGGCCACCCGTTGCCGGTAGGCGTCAGCGCGGCCGGGCCGGAGGCCGGCCGCGTAGCGATTCCCACGCCACCTGCTCGTCGGGCTTGGCCATCAGCGCCTCGATCCGTCGTCGGCCTCAGGGCTTTGCGAGCCAGCGAAGCACGTCGTCGGTGAGGATCACGTCGTATGGAAGACCGCGCAGGTCTTCGGCAGAGGCCTTCAGGCCGCGAGCCCGAGCCAGGTCGGCCAGCTCCGCCCACGGGTGTGTCTCGGGGTTTTCGTCGTCGTCAGGAAGAACGGCGTTCAACGTCGCGTGGATGATGCTGTCCCGGGCCACGTGGTCCGGGACAGCATCGTCGCGTGTGCTACCGGACGTCCGGCCGATCGTGAAGCCACGAGCATTATGCAAGATCACGCGGCGGCCGTCATCGAGCGCGGCGTATTCACTGACCGAGAAGCTCTGGGCGTCCGGGTCGTCAAGGCGTTCCGGTCGGATGTCGCAGATCGCACCCAGCCCTACGACTCGTCCTGGGTTGACCGGGCGAAGATCGGCGTGATCGTCAGCGGCGTCCGGGTACGCATGCCAACCGCTCTCCACGTCGCTCACTTCCTCGGAGGTCCCGCGTTGCCGCGTCGAAGCTCATCGCGGTAGACCGTTCAACCCGATCAGATGCTGCGACGCACTCCGACGCTGGTGCGGCTGGAGCACGTCCTATTGAAACAAGCTTTGCCGTCCACGGGGTCCGAATTGGCGCAGAGGCGGTCAGGGACTGCACGCGAGGTTCTGAATGGTCCCCGTAGTGGTGCCGGACGGGTCGATAATCCCGGGTAGGTCCACGTCCACGACACCGCGCCAGCCGACCGTCGAGGAGTTCGAGCACGCCTTTCTCCCAGTGGCGCGTTGGCCGGAGCCACCCCCGGGGTAGTACCTGCCGCTGCCCGACCCGACCGTCACCCAGTAGCACGAGAAGGAGTCACAGAAGTAGCCCTGCAAATTCACCGACACGTCTGATTTATCGGGGCAACTGCCGGAGACCTTGATCCACCAGCCGTGAACAGAGGTTTCCCCACCGGACAGGTGAGGGTCATCAACGGCCTGCCGGTACGTGCAGCCGCCGGCACTGATATTGGACGACTCCGTCTGCGGGCTGACCCCACCCGGGTAGGGCGCGAAGTGACCCGCCCGCGAGGGCGATGACGGCTGCGACGCTACCGATAGTGCTGGCGATGCCACCGCGGCGGTGGGCATCGCGCCGAGGAACACCGCAGCAGCGCAGCACGCCGCGACGGATGCGCGGCGCAGAGTTCGGAGTCTGTGGGCTCTGGTCACAACAACCACCTCCACGAATGTCGATGTAACTCGTGGTGCACCTCATGGGTGCAGCCTGTCAACAGGCGGGAGGGGTCTGCGCGTTGCCGAGGGCCTGGCTCGGTCGCCGGCATTCGCTGCGGACGCGGCCCGGACCTAGCGTGACTTCTGTTCTGATGCTCCCCAGCGGCTTTACCGCTGGTCGGGGTTGCGCAGCGGGCGCCGCCCGCCGGCGAGGTCGGGTAGCACGAACGAGTAGTGGCCGTGGACGTTGAGGTGCGCGTGCTGGTAGACCGACAGGCGGGCGGCGTCGGCGTCGCGCACCGGGTAGCCCTGGGTTCGCAGGGTGTCCATGGCGTGATCGAGGTAGAGGGTGTTCCACAGGGTCACGCAGTTGAGGACCAGGCCGAGGGCGCCGAGTTGGTCTTCCATGCCGTCGTGGTATGCCCGGTACACCTCGCCCTTGCGTCCGTGGAACACCTTGCGGCCCAGGCCGTGGCGCTGCTCCTGCAGGTTGCGCATCCGCTTCATCTCCCGCCGGTACGCCGGGTCCTCGACCAGGGTCAACACGTGCAGGGTCTTGAAGATCCTGCCGTAGTGGGCGATCGCCTCACCGAGGGCGTTGAGCCGGCCGTCGCGTTGCAGCACCCGGATCGCGTCGTGAGCGCAGATCTCCCGGGTGTGGATCGAGGCGATCACCCGCAGGATGTCCGGCCAGTGCCGGGCGATCTTGCCCAGGTCGCTGCGGCCCCGAGCGGTGCGGTCCAGGTAGCCGTAGTCGGCGCTGGCGTCGATGCGCCACAGCTTGGTGTCGGGCAGGTCGGCCAGCACCGGCCGGTAGTCGAAGCCGAGCAGGGTGACGATGCCGAAGATCAGGTCCGAGTACGAGCCGGCGTCGGTGATCAGGACCTCGGGTCGGGGCCCGCCGTGCGGGTCGTAGACCAGGTCGACGAAGTGCAGGGTGTCGCGGGGGGTGCCCGACAGCACCCGCCCGGTCAGGCCGATGGCCTGATCCGAGATCATGTTGAGCCAGGTCACGCCGCGTTTGCGGGCAAAGTACTTCGGGTTCGGCCGGGCATCGACGCTGCGCACCGGGACCACGAAGCGCATCCCGTCGACCGCGGCGACCAGCCCGCCGCCGAACAGCTGCGCCAGGCCGAGCTCGGCCTGGGCGTCGACGAACACTGCGTTGGCGCCGCGGTAGCAGTTCGGGCGCAGGTAGTACTGGTCGACGTGGGCGAGCCGGTCGCGGGTCAACGCGTCCGCGCCGGCGATGACGGGGCCGAGACCGACGTTGAGCGCGTGCGCGGTCAGCAGCGCCGCGACCGAGACGTGCAGGTCGCCCAGCCGCGACGTGCTGCCGGAGATCGAGGTGAACGCCGCCGGGAACGCCGGGTACAGCGCCATCAGTTCCAGGATCATCTCGGGCAGGTCGACCTCGGGCAGCATCGCCGAGGTCCGCGCCCGCAGGTCGACCAGGCTTTGCGGCTCGTCCAGGGCGTCGTCCTTCGCCAGGTGCAACCGGCCGTCGGCGTCGACGGTGACTGGTCCGTCCGGCACGATCCCACCGGCGGCGGCCCGCCACGCGGCGTCGACGGTGGCGGTCAGCTCGTCGAACAGCTCGTCGGGGCGGTCGGGCAGTTCCAGCGCCGACAGCGCCGGCCCTCGCACCTGCTGCCACCGCTGCCCGGCGAGAAGCTTGGCCCGCGGGTCGGCCCACCGGTCGGAGACGACCGCGTAGATGTCGCGGTGCTTGAGCGCCGTGTGGAACAGCTCCAACACGCAGAACACGTACGCGTTGCGGTCCACCGTGCCGGCTGGCCGGTCGGAGGGGAACACCAGCTGCTGCCACCAGCCCTTGGGCACGATGTCGACGTTGACCTTCCGTGCGTCCAGATATCCCTTGGGCACCCGCTCGCTCGGGCGCGCCTCCAGCAGGTGCGCCAGGTCGCGCATCGCGGCCAGCACCGACGCGGCGTCCACCGTCGCCCCGAACTCGATCACCTCGCACAGCAGCCGCACGAAGGGGCGCACCGTGGCGAAGCGTTCCACCACCTGCGCCCGCCACTGCCCGTGCACATCCGCCGCCGGCGGTGGAATCATCTCCTGCACCCCCGCCACCGCGGCGGCCAGCCGGGCCCGCGACCCGACCGCGGTGTCGATCGCCTCCCACACCAGGTCCAGGGGCACCGCCTCCCCCCAACCGTCGGCCTCGAACAGCACCTGCACCGCGCTCGCCAGCACCGCGACGTGCCGGGACTGCCCCGGCAGGCGGCGCAGCTTCTGCCGGTCCGCGTTCTTGCCCGCCCGGCCGATCAGCTCGTTGGTCATGAACACGTCGAACAGCTCGAGGGCGTCGTCGGTGGCCTGGACCTCCAGCCACCGCACCGTGGCCAGCAGCGTCGCCAACTTGCGCTCGTACGGGTGCCCGGCCAGCTTCGGCGCCTTCGCCGCCATTCCGTACCGGGCCAAGCCGATCACCCGCCGGGCCGGCACCGCCGGCACCTCGACCGCGCGCATCCCCAACCCGGCGATCTGCGTCACCCGGTGCAGCGCCGCGCTCATCCCCTTGCCCGTCGTGCTGCGCTCGGCGTGGCGCCACAGGTCAAGCTGCGAACGGCGCCGACCCTCCGGCACCCGCAGAATCGCCTCGAGCTCCACCGCCTGCTGCGCGCTGACCGCCTGCGCCAACACCGCGTACAGCCGCTGCTGGGCCGCGTTACGCACGCTGGCCACCGCCTCCGCCAACGTGCTCACCCCCGGCAGCAGCACCCGCCGCTGCCGCAGCCACGCCACCGCGGCGTAGAACAACGCCTTCGGCCCCTCACCGGTGGTCCACGCCTGATCATCCAACCACCGCAAGAACTCGCCCTCGGCCGCCGCGAAGTCTCGGTACCCGTACACCGCAGCGATCTCCGCCTGGTGCTCATACCGGGTGTTCCGCCGCTCCAGATACCGCTTCACCGACGACGGATCGTCGATGCGCAGCTGCACCGCCAGGTAGTCCACCACCGACGCCGGCACGTCCAACGGATCCGGTAGAAACCGGCCCACATGACGAACCGTCACCAACTGCAGCCCAAACCCCAACCGTGAGTGCGTCCCACGATGCCCCTCGACCAGCTCACGATCCGCGTCGTCGAGGAAGAAGAACCGCTCCAGCGTGCCCCGGTCCGGCGGCGTCTCGGCGTACCGGCCGAACCCGTCCCACTCCGCCTGCGACAAAAAGCTCACCGTCGATGACACGACCGATCACCGTACGCGACACCGCCCCACCCCACCAGAGCCGATCTTGCCTAACGGGACTTTTCCGAGCGTTGGTCCTCAAGGGCCGCTGCGTCAACGAGGCGGCGAACCGGCACGGGAACGGTATCGGGATCGGCGCTCACACCCTCAACCTCGCAAAACGTGCCATCGGTGACAACCGATTTCGCGTTCCTCACGCGCATGGGGACGAGAAGACCCGGAAGACCGAGGGCTCCACCGGATTCGGCGTGGCTTCAGCAACGGGAGGCCTACGGCTTCTCGATCACCGCCCCGGCGATCATCGCCACTGACCTTGTACGACAGGCGTACCCATGTACCCATCGCGGCGTCGTCAGCGCGGGGGCGGACATGGGCCGTCCAGACGGACTGTGCTGGCAAGAGCCAACTCATCGTCGGCTACGTCATCGAACACGGCGCGGCACAGCGTATCGGCGGAGTCAGGCGTGGTGAGCCGGATTCCATGGGTCAGTGGAGGCACATCCAACGCCGCCAGGCGCGGCTCGGGGCGGCCGAGGTCCCACGGCGGGGTCAGCGGCGCCGGCCTGCGCCACTGGTCGGGTAACTCGCCGTCGCAGCGGCCGCCGATGCTGGCGGACGCCATCAGGTGGCGCAGCCGGTTGATCGTGCCGCTCTGGGGCGGGTCCAGGGTGATGCACGCCGCGTGGGGCTTACCGCCGCCCCAGCTCGGTCGGCGCTTCAGCAGCGCCGACCGGGCCGCCGCCACCACCAGCAGCGGCAACGGCGCGTTCAGATCGGCCAGTTCCTCGACAGCGTCGAGCAGGTCGTCGCCGGCCAGGTGCAGATCCCGCAGGAGCACCACCAGCGGCTGGGCTCGCGCCGCCTGTTCCAGCAGCAGCTGCCACGCCGCGAGGGTGCCCGGCTGCGCCGAATGTTCCGGGCGCAGCAGCGGCAGCAACGCCGACACCACGGACTCTGCCGGACCGCCTGCGCCCAGAGTCGTCCGCAACCGGCCGCGTACCACCTCCGGTGTGTCTTCCGGTGCGACTGCGCACAGCTCGGTCACCAGTTCGGCCGCCGCGCTCAGCGGATCATCGGGGACGGTGCGGCCGTCCAGGACCCGGGGTCCGTTCACCAGCCCGGTCAGCCGGTCGAGCAGGTCGTCGGAGTCGCCGAGGACGGTCACCAGGTGTGGGCTGTTGCGCCGCAACGCCCGCTCCAGCAGGCCGTGTATCAGGGCCAGATCACTGTCACGCTCGGGGTCGTGGCCACCGACGCCGCGAATCTCCCATGCCCCTTCTGCGGCCGGCAGGGCGTCGAAACCGTCTCCGATCAGCTCGCGGGTGCGCGGGCAGACCCACACCGTCCCCTCCGGCACGGCCGACAGCATCTGGTGGCACCGGTCGACCAGGGCGCCGCTGACAGTCAGTCGGGAGTTCGGCTCGGTCAGCACCAGCGTCTCACCGGTCGCCACCGCGACCTGCATGACGAGGCCGCGTCCCATTCCGTCGGCAAAGCAGTCGCGCAGGGTAAGTGCCGCACGCACCGCGCGTTCCTCGTCGCCGCCGCGTGCGGGTGGCCTGCCGAACACCGCGAGTGTCGCCGACCCGATGGACGTGGCCACCGTGCCGCCCAGTTCCTCGATGCCCGAGCGCACCATGCGGGTCGCCGCCGCCAGTTCGTAGTCGACGCGGACCGGATCGGTGGCATCTGCGCAGGTGCGCACTCGCACCATGGCCAACGTCAGGTGTGCCCGTCGCGGGTCGGAGGGTCCCCGGGGTGCCGGGATCGGCGGCATCGGGCGTGGCGGCCGCACCACGGCGACGTCACGGGCGGGCGCCGGGACGGTGGCCGGGTCGAGGGTGAGCGAGGGGTCGTGGGTGAGGATGGCGTGTTGCAGCTTCTGCAGCGCCGGGCCCGGCTCCAGCCCGAGGTCCTCGACCAGGGACGTGCGGAGGCCACTGTAGACGGCGAGGGCGTCGGCGTGGCGCCCGCAACGGTAGAGGGCCAGCATCAGTTGACCGCACGCCCGCTCCCGCAACGGATGCGCCTCGACCATGGCTTTCAGCTCGCCGAGCACCGACTGGTGTCGTCCGCACGCCAGTTCCGCGTCGAACCAGTCCTGCTGGGTGTCCAGGCGGGCGTTTTCCACCGCTGCCAGTTCCGGCCACGAGATACCGTTCTCCACGAGGTCGGACAGCGCCGTGCCGCGCCAGGTGGCGAGGGCCTCGCGGAGTATGGCCGCGGCGCGATCCGGTTGTGCCTTCTCGTCGCGGCCACGCTCGGCCAGCTGGTGGAAGCGGAACAGGTCCACGTAGGCCGGGTCGACCTGCAGTATGTAGCCCGGCGCCTGGGTGGACAGGCGCAGCATGTCCGTTCCCTTGGTCACCGACAGCGCGGCCCGCAGGCTCCACACGGCGTTCTGCAGGACCTTGCGCGCCGACGCGGGCGGGTCCTTGTCCGGCCAGAGCGCACTGAGCAACTGGCTGGTCGGCACCACCTGGTTTGCCTTGAGCAGCAGAAAACCGAGGGTGGCGCGTTGCTTGATACCGCCGAGCCGAATCGGACGGCTGTCTATCAGTACTTCCAGCGGGCCCAGAACTCTGAACATCATCTCCCCCTTATTCGGATGGGGACGGAGCCTGTCCGGCCCCGTCCCCACCACGTCCGGCAGAATGAGCGACGGTGCTCTCCGGCTGTGTCTGTTTTTGTTGTCTGGTGCGACGACCCGCCGTAGATGTCAGTTGCGGCTGGTCGCTGCCTCCTCCATCACCGGCTGGGTCGGTCCGGCCTCAGGACCCCGTACCAGCAGAGCGGTCACGACCGCGATCCCCACGGCGGCGACCGCACCGGCCCAGCCGACCGCGTTCAGCGCGGAGGTGAACGCCTCGCGGGCCGCCGCCACCAGGTCCGCGTTGCCGACCGCGAGCGCGCCGGCCAGGGACTCCGTCGCCTCCGCCGGCGTGCCGCCGGGCAGTTCCGACCGGTACACCGCAGCGCCGAGGCTGCCGAGTACGGCCACACCCAGGGCCAGCCCGAACTCCATGCTGGTCTCCGACATCGCGGCAGCCGATCCTGCCCGCTCGGCCGGGGCCCGGCTCACCACCAGGTCGGTGCCCAGCGCCATCATCGGTCCGATGCCGAGGTAGATCACGACCAGGCCGGCGACCACAAGTGCCATCCCGTTCGGGCCGTCCACGAAGGCCAGCAGCACGTAACCCACCGCCGAGACGACAAGCGACGCCGCTACCAGCAACCCAGGGGCGACCTTGCGGGCCAGCACCGGCGCGGCGATCGAGGTGACGATCATCGCGACGGCCGACGGGAGGAGCCACAACCCGGCAGCCAGGGGCGACAGACCGGAGACCATCTGCAGGTACTGCGTGGCGAACAGGTAGACCACGCCCACCACGGCCAGGCCCACCAGCAGGGCGAGCAGGGCCCCGACGAACGACGGCCGGGCGAACAGCCGCAGATCCAGCAGGGGGTCGGCCAGGGTCCGCTGCCGGCGTACGAACAGCACCCCGAACACGACACTGGCCACCAGCGCGACCAACGCACCCACCTCGATGCCCTCGGTCGCGATCACCTTGAGGCTGTAGATCGCCGGCAGCATCGCGGCCAGCGACAGCGCCACGCTCACCAGGTCGATCCGGCCGGCCTGCGGATCCTTCGCCTCGGGCAGCAGAACCGGCGCGGCCACCAGCAGCACCACCATCACCGGTACGGCCAGCAGGAACACCGAGCCCCACCAGAACAGCTCCAGCAGCGCGCCGCCGATCAGTGGACCTGCGGCCAGACCGGCCGAGAAGCACGCCGCCCACACACCGATCGCCATGCCCCGCTGGGCCGGGTCCCGGAACATGGTGGTGATCAGCGCCAATGTCGACGGCATCAGGGTGGCGCCGGCCACGCCGAGCAGGGCCCGCGCCGCGATCAGGACGGTGGGGTCGGTGGCGTACGCCGCCAGCACCGACGCCGCCCCGAACGCGAGCGCACCGATCATGAGCAACCGTCGGCGGCCGATGCGGTCGCCGAGGGTGCCCATGGTGATGAGGAATCCTCCGATCATGAATCCGTAGATGTCGACGATCCACAGCGTCTGCGTCGCGGTCGGCCACAGATCCGTCGTCAGGTGCGGCAACGCGAGGTAGAGCACTGTCGCATCTACCGACAACAGCAACGTGGGTAGGGCGAGCACTGCCAGGCCGAGCCACTCGCGCACTCCGGCTCGTGGTTGCGTCCTCACCGACACGTCTGGTACCTCCGCTCGTGATGGCGGGTCTGTGTCCGCCGTTCAGGCACTGCTTGTCGGGACTGGGCTACTGGGCTGCGGGTGCGCGCAGCACCTCGAACACGGCGCCGAAGCCGTCGCCCGCGTGCCCGCGTCGGATGGCCTGTTCGGCCCGGGCGTGCAGGAACTCCGGCAGGGTCGGGTCCACGCCCTGCGTACGGCTGGCCTCGACCAGGTGTTCGATGGCCACCGTCTGCATCCCGAGAGTGGAGTCGTTGTCCGGGTAGGCGCCGGTGTCGACCTGGGTTGCCAGGTTCGGCACCTCCGGGGAGATGACGTACTCGAACCAGGCCTGCGCGTAGGGCAGGAAGGCCGCTGCGGGTACCTTCTCCGAGGCGAGCAGTGCCGCCGAGTGCATGAAGCCGGCCCAGGTGGTCCACATCAGGCCGAGCAGGGCCACGTCGTACAGCGACGGCAGCCCCGGCTCCTCCCCGAGGTAGGTGCCCGCGCCGGCGATGGACCGCAGGGTGTCGGCGTGCGCGTCGTACACCTCCTGCGGGCCGCCGTAGAAGATCAGCGTCTCCTCCGAGCCGATCATCGACGGCGTCGCCATGATCGCGCCGTCGATGTACTCCATGCCCTGCTCCTGGGCCCAGGCCGCCGTGGCGCGGGCGTCGCCCGGCGTGCCGGAGGTGAGGTTCACGATCACCCGGTCGGTGGGCGAGTCGCCGGTGGAGTCGATGATCTCGCGCATCGCCCGGTAGTCGAGGACGCAGATCACGATCAGGTTGCCGGCCGACATCGCGTCGGCGACCGTCGCGGCCCGCACCGCTCCTTGACCGACGAGGTCGTCGGCCTTGTCGGGTGACCTGTTCCAGACCGTCGTCGGGTGTCCGGCGGCGAGGAAGGCCCGGGCCAGGGCCGAACCCATCGCGCCGAGGCCGATGACGGTGACTGGTGCGCGGCTGTCCGCAGCCATGTTGAATCCCCTTTTGTTGACGGGCGTTCCTCGGGCGGGCACGATCGGCCACCCTGCTCTGCGCACAATCTGCCGGTTGACTCTCCAAGAACTCTCTCGGTCCGCTCTTACGCCGCGGGCCAATCTCTCTGCGTAGCAACTCCCATGACTCAGCGTGTGCTTGAGACCCCGTATCGTATGTGTCTATGCGTTTCGGCATTCTGGGGAACCTGGCCGTGTGGCCCGCGGACGACCGCCCGGCACACCTGCCCGGCCACAAGGTCCGGACGCTGCTGGCGGTGCTGTTGGTGCACGAGGGTCGGCCGGTGTCCGCGGACGCGCTGGCCGACGTCCTGTGGGGCGACGAGCCACCCGGCAACCTGATCGGCGCCCTGCACACGACCGTGTGGCAGCTGCGCCGTGCGCTGGAGAAGGCCGAGTCCGGTGCGGGCACCCGGGTGGTGGTGTCCCGCCCCCCGGGCTACCTGCTCGACGTGTCCGACCACGACGTGGATGCCCGCCGGTTCGAATACCGGCTGCGCCGGGCGCGTGCCGCCACCGACACCCGCGACCGCGTGTCGATCCTGGGTGACGCGCTCGCCGAGTGGCGTGGACCGGCGCTTGCCGACTTCACCGATGCCGAGTTCGCCCGCCCGGCCATCGCCCGTCTGGAGGAGCAGCGGCTGACTGCCCTGGAGGACCGGGCGCACGCGATGCTGGAGTTGGGCGAGCACCGCCTCCTGGCCAGCGAACTGGCCGACCTGGTGGTGCGTCACCCGCTGCGGGAGCGGCTGCGCGCCGCGCACATGCGGGCCCTGTACGGCAGCGGCCGGCAGAGCGAGGCGCTGGCCGGCTTCGACGAGCTGCGCGAGCTGCTGGCCGAGGAACTCGGAGTGGAACCGGGCGCCGAACTGGTCACGCTGCGGCAGTCGATTCTGGAACGTGACCCGGTGCTGGCGCCGTCGCCCACCCCGATCACCACCACCGCGCGTCCGGTGACCAACTTGCCCGCGCCGGTCAGCGGCCTGATCGGCCGCGACGCCGCGGTGGTGCAGGTACGGGCCCTGCTGGAGGCCAGCCGTCTGGTGACGCTGCACGGCATCGGCGGGGTCGGCAAGACCAGTCTCGCGCTGGCCGCCGCCCGGCAGGTCGCCGGTCAGTACCCGGACGGGGTGTGGCTGGTGGAACTGTCCATCGTCGCCGCCGGCCCGGACGAGCCGGACCCGTTCTCCGCCGTCGCCGACCAGGTCGCCATCGCGCTGGGGGTGCGGACGACCGCCCGGGAGGACTGGCTGATCAGTGCCGTACGGGCCAAGCAGATGTTGCTGGTGCTGGACAACTGCGAACATGTGGTCGCTGCCGCAGCCCAGCTGGTGGGGCTGGTGCTGCAGGCCGCCCCGGGAGTACGGGTGCTGGCCACCAGCCAGGAGCCGCTGGGCATCGCGGGAGAGCGGTTGTGGACGGTGCCGCCGCTGGCGCTGCCCACCTCGTTGGCGCAGGCCGCCACGTCCAGCGCGGTGCAGCTGTTCGTGGCCCGAGCCACCGACGCGTCGGCCGGGTTCGTGCTGGACGAGAGCACCGTCGAGGCGGTCGATGCGATCTGCCGTCGCCTCGACGGCCTGCCGCTGGCCCTGGAACTGGCCGCTACCCGGGTGCGGGCCCTCGGGGTGCACGAACTGGCGGCCCGGCTGGAGGACCGGTTTGCCCTGTTGACCCAGGGAATGCGGGGTGCGCCGGCCCGGCATCGGACCCTGCGCGCCGCGCTCGACTGGACCTGGGAGCTGTTGACCGAGCCGGAACGGGTGGTGCTGCGCCGCCTCGCGGTGTTCAGCGGTGGCTGCCCGCTGCAGATGGCCGAGGACGTCTGCGCCGGCGGTGTGGTCGGCCGCGCCGACGTGCTGGACCTGGTCGCCCGACTGGTCGACCGTTCGCTGGTCACCGTGACCGACGTCGCCGGGGTACGCCGCTACGGCCTGTTGGAGTCCGTCGCCGCCTACAGCGCCGAGCGGTTGCGGGAGGCCGGCGAAGAGGCTGACGTCCGGTTGCGGCACGCCCGCTACCACGCGGACCTGGCCGAACGGGTGCTGCCGCACCTACGCGGACCGAGCCAGCGCCGGTGGCTGGAACGGATGGACGCCGAACGGGCCAACTTCCGGGCAGCACTGGACGCCGGGGCCCGGCTCGGCGCGAACGGTCTGGCCCTGCGCATGGTCAACGCGCTGGCCTGGTACTGGTTCCTGCGGGGCCGGCTGGCCGAGGCCAAGCGGGCGTTCAGCGTCGCCCTCGACGGCTCACCGACCGACGGCGGCTCCCCGCGCGCCACCGCCCTGGCCTGGCAGGCGGGTTTCGGGCTGCGCGCCGGAGATGCCAGTTACGACCTCGACCGGTTCGACGAACTGGAGAACGAGGTGGCCGATCCCGTGGACCGGGCCATCGTCCGGTGGTTCCTGGGGTTCACCCGGATCGGATTCGGTGGCCAGGACAGCGCCGAGAAGTACCTGGACCGGGCGCTGGGCGAGTTCCGCAACCTCGACTACGCCTGGGGGACCGCGGCGGCGCTGGCCGCGCTGGCCACCCGCAGCATCCTGCGGGGAGATCTCGACGCCACCCGTCAGTACGGCGAGGAGAGCGCGGCCCTGTTCCGCGACCTGGGTGACGGCTGGGGCCGGCTGCAGGCCACCGATGCCCTGGCATCGCTGTCCGAAGTGCTCGGCCGCTACGACGAGGCGGCCCGCCTGCACCGCGATGGGCTGCGGATCGCCGAAGCCCTGGGGCTGTGGAACGAGGCGTCCACCAAGATGTCCGGGCTGGGCCGAATCGCGCTGCTCGGTGGCGACTACCCGCAGGCGCGTGAGCTGCATGAGCGGGCGTTGCGGCTGGCCGCCGAGCAGAGCTACACCTTCGGGCAGCAGTTCGCCGAGGTGGGCCTCGGCCTGGTCGCCCGCCGCGAGGGCCGCCTCGACGCGGCCGAGATGCACCTGCGGCGCTGGCTCGACTGGTGCCGACAGCTCGACGGCGAGTACGGCGTCGCGCTGATCCTGGCCGAACTCGGCTTCGTCGCCGAGCAGCGCGGAGACGCCGAGACCGCACTGCGCCTGCACCGTGAGGGCAGTGTGGCGGCGTGGGGGACCGGTGACCCGCGGACCATCGCGCTGTCCCTGGAGGGTGTCGCAGGCACCTACTCGCTGCTCGGCGACCACGAACGCGCGGCGCTGCTGTCCGGCGCCGCCCAGGCGGTCCGCGCGGGCGCGGGCGCGCCATTGCCCCCGGCGGAGCGCGGCGACGTGGACCGGATCACCGCCCGCGGGGTCGCCGCCGTGGGCGATGCCTTCGCCAAGCACGTCGGCGACGGACGGCTGATGGAGTTGAGCGAGGCCCGGCGGCTGGTCTTCGACGACTGACCCACGGCCGCAGCGTTAATCGTCCGGTAATCGGCTGCCCTTCGCGTGCCCATTCGCCGGTCGGTGAACCCGCGATGACCGGACACGACAGGAACTCACGATATACAAGACCTGTCGCTCGCTAAAACCGCGCGGGCCGCAGATCTTCGATATCCGCCGGAACCTTTCCTGATCGGAGACGGTAAAGATGACCTCTTCTCCTGGCGCGCCCGAATTCGCGGACTCCTATCTGGTCGAAGTGCTGACCGAGTTCGGTCTCGCGCTGAAGTACGTCCGTGCCCGCGGGAACACCCTGTACTACCTGGCCGACGACGGCACCGAGGTCGGGGTCTTCGACGCGGCCAGCGGATTCGGCTCCCTCATGTTCGGCCACAACAACCCGGAAATCGTCGAGCACGCGAAATGGCTGCTCGACCAGCAGACCCCCGTGCACGCGCAGTTCTCCGGCTATTCTTTCGCGCTCAACCTGGCCGCTGAGCTCAATGCCGTCATCCGGCGCGAGTTGCAGACCGACGACAAATTCTTCGCCCTTTTCGGTAACTCCGGTGCCGAGGCCGTCGAAATCAGCATCAAGCACGCCGAAATGGACCGCGGGGCGCGGATCGCCGAGCTGAAGGCGGAGATCGACACGCATGTGGAGCAGGCGCGCACCGCCGTCGCCGACGGCGCCCGGCTCTCCGCCGACGCGGCCGCCCTGGTGGGCGGCGCCGACTTCGACCTGCTGGCTGCCGAGGTGGCCCGCCGCAACGCGCAGACCGAGGCTCGCCCGCCGCTGTTCCTCGCCTTGGAGGGCGGCTTCCACGGCAAGCTGGTCAGCAGCGTCCAGCTCACTCACAACGCCGAGTTCCGGGGCCCGTTCAAGGCGCTCGCCGCGCAGGCCCGCTTCATCCCCCGTGACCGTCCCGAGCTGATCGCCAAGGTCGTCGAGGACGAACGGGCCACCCTGCTCGACATCACGGTGCAGGACGGCGTGGTCGACCTGGTCGAGCGCGACTTCCCGGTGTTCGCCGCCTTCCTGATCGAGCCGATCATGGGTGAGGCAGGCATCTTCCCGCTGTCGGCGCAGCTGGCCGGCGCACTGCGCGAGGCGTGCGACACGATCGGCGTACCGCTGATCTCCGACGAGATCCAGTCCGGGATGGGCCGCTCGGGCACCTTCCTCGCCGGCACCCAGATCGGCCTGAAGCCCGACTACATCATCCTGGCCAAGGCCCTCGGCGGTGGACTGGCCAAGCTCGGCGTCGTCCTGGTCAACGAACACCGCTACCGCAAGGACATCGAGCTGATCCACACCTCCACCTACGGCCGGGACGGCTTCTCCAGCCGACTGGCGCTCAAGGTGCTGCAGATGCTGGAGGCCGAGGACGGCAAGGCGTACCAGTTGGCCGCCGAACGGGGCGCCAAGGCCAAGGCCATGATGGAGGCGATCAAGGCCGACTATCCCGATGTCGTCAGGGAGGTGCGCGGCGTCGGCCTGATGCTCGGCTTCGAGCTGCACGACCAGTCCAACTCGTCGTCACCGGAGATCCGCGAGGCCGTCGAGCACGAGGCACTCGCCTTCATCATCGGCGGCCACCTGCTGCGCAAGCACCAGATCCGGATCTTCTCCACCGCCAGCAACCTGGAGACGATGCGCTTCGAGCCGTCGATCTACCTGTCCGACGAGGAGATCGCGCGGGTGGACGCCGGCTTCCGCGACATCTGCCAGATCCTGCGCGACCAGGACGCGAGCCGGTTCGAATGACCAGCCGGCTGAGCATCCCGGTCATCGACACGGCCGGACGTGACATCCACGGCGAGGGCGAGCGCCTGCGTGCGCTCGGCCGGGCCGTCCAGGTGCTGCTGCCCGGCGACGTGACCGCGTGGTGGGTCACCGACCACGCGCTGATCAAGCAGCTGCTCACCGACGACCGGGTCTCCCGGGACACCTACCAGCACTGGCCGGCCTGGGGTGGCGGCGAGAGCGAGCTGGCCCGTACCTGGTCACTGGCGATGTGGGTGGCCGACCGCAACATGATCACCGCCTACGGCGCCGACCACAAACGCCTGCGCAAGCTGGTGGCCCGGGCGTTCACCGCGCGCCGCACCGAGGCGATGCGCCCGCGCATCGAGGCGGTCACCGCCGACCTGCTGGCCGACCTGGGCCGCACGCCCGCCGGCCAGGTGGTCGACCTGCGGGAACGGTTCGCCTACCCGCTGCCGGTCGAGGTGATCTCCGTGCTGCTGGGCATCCCCGACGAGATCCGCGGCCCGCTGCTGCGCACCGTGCACGAGATCATGGACACCGCCGCCACGCCCGAGCAGGCCAAGGCCAACGAGGTCGAGCTCTACCGGCTGCTGCACGAGCTGGTCGAGATCAAACGCCGCCAACCCGGCGACGACGTCACCACCGGCCTGATCCAGGCACACGACGAGGACGGCGGTGGGCTCAGCGAACGCGAGCTGGTGGACACCGTGCTGCTGATGTTCACCGCCGGCCACGAGACGACGGTGAACCTGCTCGACCAGACCATCGTCCTGCTGCTCAGCCATCCCGAGCAACTCGACGCCCTGCGTCGCGGCGACCTGGACTGGGCGGACGTGATCGAGGAATCGCTGCGCCTGCAGACCCCGTTTCCCAACCTGCCGCTGCGGTACGCGGTCACCGACATCGACCTCGGTGACGCCGTCATCGCCCAGGGTGACCCGATCGTCATCGCCTTCGGCGCGGGCAACCGCGACCCCGGCGTGTACGGCGACACCGCCGCGCAGTTCGACCCGTTGCGGCCCACCCGCCGCGACCACCTGGCATTCGGCTACGGCGTGCATCGCTGCCTGGGCGCGCCGCTGGCCCGACTGGAGGCGGCGATCGGCCTGTCCGCCCTGTTCGACCGGTTCCCGGACCTGCGTCTCGCGCAACCGGTGGACCAACTGCGGCCGCTGGGCTCGTTCATCTCCAACGGTCACGAGACGTTGCCCGCACTGCTGACCCGAGACGAAGGAGACCCCCGATGAGCGAGGTGCTGGACGCGGTCCGCAACATCGTGCCGAGGCTGCGCGACAACGGCCTGGAATCCGAGGAACGACGCTGGATCCTCGACGAGAACACCGAACTGCTCGACAAGGCAGGCGTGTTCCGGCTGGCCGTGCCGAAGCGCTTCGGCGGCCTCGACGCGCCGCTGCCCGAGCAGGTCGCCGTGCTCACCGAGATCGCCCGCGGCTGCGGTTCCACCGCCTGGGCCGCCGTGGCGTGGGTGTCCACCGCCTGGATGGCCACCCTCTACCCGGACCAGACGCAGGAGGAGATCTTCGCCGGCGGCTCGGTACGCATCTCCGGCGGCTTCACCCCGACCGCGAAGGCCGTCCCGACCGGCGGCGGCTACCTGCTCAACGGCTCGTGGCGGTTCAACTCCGGCTGTCGGGGCGCCCACTGGGACCTGCTCGCCGCGATCGTCGAAGAGCCGGACGGCACCGAGACCGAGGTGTTCGCCATGGTGCCGATGTCCGACCTGAGCATCGCCGATGACTGGCACGTCACCGCCGCAGCCGCCACCGGCTCGTCGACCACCACCGCCCGGGACCTGTTCGTACCCGCGCACCGCGTCGTGACCGGCGAGGAGGCGCTGACCACCGGTGCCCCCGGCCGCACCCCCACCGCACCGGGCCGCTCCTACAGCCTGATCAGCTACGTGGTGGCCGAGTCGGCGGCCGCCTACATCGGCATGGCCAAGGCGGCGCTTGAGCTGTTCCTGGAGCGGCTTCCCGGACGCGGCCTGGCCTACACGTCCTGGACCGACCAGCGGCAGCACCCGCTGATTCAACACCGGGTCGCCCTGGCCGCCAACAAGATCACCGCCGCCGAGACGCTGTCCGCGTCCTACGTGGACATGCTGCAACGCCGCGCCGACGCCGGCGAGGACCCCACCTGGGAGGAAAAGGCCGCCGTGCGCGGCCAGGCCGGCACCGCGATCCAGCTGGTCAAGGAGGCCGTGCAGGACCTGCACACCATCGCCGGGGCCTCCGCGCTGAGCAAGTTCGCGCCGTTCCAGCGCTTCCACCGCGACCTGCTCGGCCTCACCACACACGGCCTCATGTCCCCGGACATGAGTCTGGAGGTGCACGGACGGGTCCTCGTCGGACTCGACCCGGACACACCTTTCCTGTAAATCCAACCCACCAAATCCCACAGGGGACGACACCAATGAGCAACACCACATTGTCCGGACTGCCGCTCACCCGGCGCGGCGTCCTGACCGCGGTCACGGCGGCCGCCGCCGCGCACACCATCCTGCGTCCATCGCAGGCATCGGCGACCCGCAGACGCCACGCGTACGACGTCATCGTGGTCGGCGCCGGCTTCGCCGGCATCACCGCGGCACGGGACCTGCGGCGCAAGGGACTGCGCGTGCTGATCCTGGAAGCACGCAACCGCATCGGCGGACGCACCTGGACCAGCACCTTCCAGGGCGAACAGGTCGAGATGGGTGGCGTCTGGGTCGACCCGATGCAGACCCACGTGTGGCAGGAGATCGAGGACCAGGGAATCGGCCTCGTCGCCGACCCGGAGGCCGACCGGGCGCTGTTCCCGACCGCCACCGGCTTCGGCTACTTCAGCCCCGAGGAGGCGTTCGGCCGGCAGGGTGAGCTGCTCACCCAGTTCTGCGAACAGGCACCGCAGGTGTTCTCCGACCCGACGGACCCGATGGCCCAGGCCGACGTGCTGCGCCTCGTCGACTCGTACAGCATCCGCGACCGACTCAACGCCATGGGCCTGAGCACCCTGGACGAGAAGTGGCTCTCCGGGGCCACCGGCGGGCTCGGCGGGGGATCCGACCGCGGCGCGTACACGCAGTTCCTGCACTGGTGGGCGCTGTGCAACTACAACGCCGAGCAGTACTACGGCATCAACACCTTCCGACCGGCCGGCGGCATGACCGGACTCGCCCAGGCCATCCTGAACGAGGCGGCAGCCGACCTGCGGCTCAACTCGCCGGTGCGGTCCATCACCGACAACGGCCGCGAGGTGACCGTCCGCACCAGGGCCGGCATGTCGTACACCGCCTCCTCGGTCGTGGTCGCGGTCCCGGTGAACGTCTGGAACACAATCGATTTCGCACCGGGCCTCAGCCTGCAACGGCGGCGCGCCTCCAGCGAGACCTTCGGCGTGCCCGGCGCGCAGAAGTTCTGGCTGCGGCTGCGTACCTCGCTCGGCAACACCTACGTGCACACCCCCGACGGATACCCGGTGGACACCCTGGTGCCGATCAAGCAGCTCGCGGACAGCCAGCTGATGGTCGGGTTCAGCAACGACCGTCGGCTCAACGTCAACAACGTGGCACAGGTCGAACGTGCCGTACGGCTGGTCGTGCCGGACGCGAGGGTGCTGGCCGTCAAGGGCCAGAACTGGGGCGCCGACCCGTACGCGCGCGGCGGCTGGTCCTTCCGCCGGCCCGGCCAGCTGACCGGGCTGCTCGACGCGATCCAACGCCCCCAGGGCCGGATCTCGTTCGCCACCAGCGACATCGCCAGCGGGTGGAGCGGCTACGTGGAAGGGGCGATCGAGTCCGGACTGCGCGCGGCCGAACAGGTGACGCACTACGCGTTCAGGTGACCGGATCCCGGCCGGTCCCGCCCGTGCCAACCGCATCGCGAGGAGGAACAGTGGAATTCGACTACGTGGTGGTGGGGGCGGGATCGGCCGGGTGCGCGGTGGCCGCCCGGCTGTCCGAGGATCCGACCGTCACCGTGGCGCTGCTGGAAGCCGGCGGCCCCGACGACCATCCGGACATCCGGGTCCCGCTGGGCGCCCTGGAGCTGATCGGCTCCGAGCTCGACTGGGACTTCGGCACCCTGCCCCAGCCACACCTGGGCGGCCGGGAGGTGCGCTGGCCGCGCGGCCGGGTGCTGGGCGGCTCGTCGGCGACCAACTTCCAGATGTGGGTGCCCGGTCACGCCGAGGACTTCACGTCGTGGCCGCCGTCCTGGTCGTGGGAGCAGGTCCGGCCCTGGTTCCGCCGGGCCGAGCACTGGGCGGGCCCCGCCGAGGACAGGGGAGCGCTCGGCACCGGCGGCCCGTTGTGGATCTCACCCCAGCGAGACCCGGACGCCAGCAGCCTGCGTTTCCTGCAGGCGTGCGCGGAGGTCGGGCTCGCGCCGGTCGACGGCGGGCTGGCCGGTCCGGACAACCGTGGGTACGCGCTGACCCCGGTCACCCAGCGCGACGGCGCCCGGTGGAGCAGCGCGGACGGGTACCTCCGGCCGGCCCTGCACCGCCCCAACCTGACCGTGCTCACCGGCGCCCAGGCGCACCGGGTGCTGATCGACGCCGGCCACCGCGCCACCGGCGTGCGACTGGCCGACCGGACCGTCACCGCCCGCCGCGAGATCGTGCTCAGCGCCGGGACGGTCGGCTCGCCGCACCTGCTGCTGCTCTCCGGCATCGGCGACCCGGACGACCTGCACGCGGCCGGGGTGCGCCCACAGGTGGAGCTGCCCGCCGTTGGACGCGGCCTGCACGACCACATGATCCTCGATCTGGCGGTCCGGGCCGATGACGCGACCCGCTTCCTGCAGGACGGCCAGGAACGCTACCAACGCGATCGCATGGGCCCGCTGACCTCCAACATCGGCGAGGCGGTGGCGTTGCTGCGGGCCGACGGCGCGGCGGGCGCACCGGACGTGGAGCTGATCTGGTCCCCGATGGCGTTCGACGACACCGGCACCCCGATCCCCGGCTACACCCTCGGCGTCGTGCTGCTGCGCCCCCGCAGCCGGGGCCGGCTCACCCTGGGCAGCGCCGACCCGCACACCCCGCCGCGCATCGACCCGGGTTACCTCACCGACGACGCCGACCTGCAGACCTTCGTGGCGGGCGTCCGGTTCGCCGAACGGATCCTCGACTCCGCGGCCCTGCGCACCCTGCACCAGGGGCCGGTGGTGCCGTGGCCGGCCGACGGCACGGTGGCCGAGTACGTCCGGCAGCGGGCGCAGACGGTGTTCCACCCGGTCGGCAGTTGCCGCTTCGGTGACGTGGTCGACGCCGACCTGCGGGTGCACGGCGTGACCGGGCTGCGGGTGGCCGACGCGTCGGTGATCCCCGAGGCGCCGCGTGGTCACACCCACGCCCACGCCGTGATGATCGGTGAGCGCGCCGCGGACCTGATCCGCGCGTCCGGGGTGTCGCACCCGGCAGCGCAGGAGGTCGTCGACGAGCGTCCCGTGGCTGCCCGGTAACCCGCATGGAACGCTGCGTGAGAGGTTGATTACCGGGAATCAGAATTGATGCCGTTGAATGTGTTGTGGTGCGCCGAACGTACCGATCCCCACCCGGAAGTGAGGACACGATGACCCAGACCGACGTGAGCAACCTGAGCCTGGAACTGACCGACGACCCGGAGACCCAGAACGCGGTCTTCCTGGCCGCGTTCAACTCCGGCCGGGGTGACCTGTTCGACCTGCTCTACCGTTCGGACGCGATCTCCAACCTGTCCGGCCAGCCACTCGCCGGCGCGGCCCGCACCGAGGCGATCACCAAGCTGCTGGCCACCGGCCCCAAACTGCACTCGGTGGTGCGCGACTCCGTCGTGGCCGGCGACACCTCGCTCATCATCGTCGGCTTCGAGCTGGAGGTGACCGCCGCCGACGGCACCCGGCAACGGATCACCGGCCGCTGCACCGACGTGCTGGTCCGCGAACCCGACGGCAAGTGGATCATGGCGGTGGACCGCCCGGTGGCCGAGCACACCGAGACCCTCGGCGCCTGAGGCCGCAGCGGCTTGCGTCCCGCCGTCGGTCGGGACGTGGGCCGCGCCACCACGGCGGGAAGGACCGCACATGGATACGGCCACCAACGCATCCCTGGTCGGCGCTGCCCAGATGCGCTCGACGATGTCTCAGTTCGCCACCGGCGTCGTGGTTCTCACCGTCGGCGGCGACCACCTGCACGGCATGACCGCCAACGCCTTCAGCTCGGTATCGCTGGAACCACCCATGGTGCTGTGCTGCGTCGGCAAGAACGCGGTGATGCACCGGGCGATCACCGGGTCCGGCCACTTCGCGGCCTCCGTGCTCCGGGCCGGGCACGAGACGTACGCCCGGCACTTCGCCAGCCGCGACCGACCGCTGGGCAGTGCACAGTTCGCGGTGGGCGACTGGATCCCCGGGGCACTCACCGGCGCGCCGCTACTCACCGACAGCCTGGCCTGGGTCGAGTGCGCGCTGGCCGACGTGTACGAGGCCGGGGACCACTCGGTCTTCCTGGGCAGGGTCATCGGCTCCGGCCACCGCTCCGGCGCCGGACTGCTGTTCTTCGACGGCGAGTTCCACCCCACGACGACCTGGCCACCCAGCACCGACGCCGGCCCGACGGACAGCATCTGACAACCCTGCCGACCCACGGCCCCCGGGAGGCGCGCAGCCGCACCGGGACCCGGCCGAAGCACCCGAACACCAACAGGCGGACAGCGGCGCCTGCCGCGTGACGCCCCCGACCGTCGGCCTTCAAGACCACGACCAGGTCTTGAAGGCCGACGTCACGGTCTTGAAGGCCGACGTCACGGTCTGGACGGTGACGTGACGCAGAACCCGAACTCACCGACAGCCTCCGAGAACGTCCCCGACGCCTTCTTCCGTGTGTCGGCACCACCCGGTGGGCCCGCACGACGACGGCCGCCGATCGCGATGATCGGCGGCCGCCACCCCGGCTGATGTGGAGGAGATCAGCCGGTCAACAAAGTCGGGTCGTTGGCGCGGATCAGCGCGCACACGTCGGTCAGCCCGGTCACCAGGCGGGCGATCGCCTCGTCGGTCACCGCGAGGGACGGCTGGAAACGCAGCGTGTGCGGCGCGCTGGCGGTCGGGAACACCCGAATCCGGTGCGCCCGCAGCAGCCGCCCCGCGACCATGTAGCCGAAGAGGCCGTTGCGAGCGAAGTCACGCACCACCCCGGCCGGCGCGTCGGTCTGGTCGCGGAACTCCAGACCCTGCATCAGGCCCCGGCCCCGCACCTCGGCCACCACGTCCGCGTTGGCCTCGGCCACCCCGTCCAGGGCCGCCCGCAACGCGTCGCCGCGTTCCCGCACGGTCCGGTACGCCTGCCCGCCGTCCGCCTCGAGCAGGTCGACGACGGCCAGTCCGATGTGACACGACAGCGCGTCCTTGGCGAACGTGGAGCTGTGCACCAGCTCGAACTCGGGCTGGTAGCGGCTGTCCCGCACCAGCAGCACGGCGTTCTTCACAAGCCCGCCGCCGATGCTCTTGGCCAGCAGCACGTAGTCGCCGAGCAGCCCGGCCTGTGCGCCGGCGAAGAAGGTGCCGGTGCGACCCACGCCGGTCTGGATCTCGTCCACCACCACGGGGAACCCGCCGGCCTCGGCGGCCTGGCGGATCTCGGCCGCCAGAGCGGCGTCCAGCGGCCGGATGCCGCCCTCGCCCTGCACCGGCTCGGCGAAGAACGCGGCGATCACCGGCAGGTCCCGCTCGACGAGCCGGACAGCGCCGTCGCCGGACTCCAGGTCGAACACCGTGACCCGCTCGGCCTCGACCGCCTTGGCCACCGCGCCCGGCCGGTCCACCGGCACGAACCGGGCTGGTGCGGCAAGCGTCCGGAATGGCAACCGGTAGGCCGGATTGTGGGTGAGCTGCACGCTGGCCGCGAGCTTGCCGTGGAAGGAGTTCTCCAGGGTCAGGAACACCGGTCCGCGAGCCAGCTGGGCCGTGTTGTGCTGCCGGACCGCGGCGATCAGCCCGTCCACGCCGGTGAACGCACCCAGTCGGGCGGTGGCCGCGTCGCCGGGCAGGCCGGCCCCGGCCGCCGCGGCCGCCCGGGCATCGTCCAGGTGCGTGTCGATCTCGGCGATCAGCGCGGCGACCCGCTGACCGCGTTCCATCTCGGCGTGCTTGAGCGCGCACTCGGCCGCCTCGGCCCCGGTGTTGGCGAAGATCGCCCGGTAGGGCTCCGCGATGCCGAACTCGCGGTGCAGCACCCGGTTCAGCGAGGCGGCCAGGTCGTTGGCGTACGGGTGTCGGGAGAACTGCGCGTGCACCGGCACCTGGCGCTCCAGCAGGTCGTGCAGCAGCCGGGTCAGGGTCGGATGGTGGTGACCGAAGATCAGCGACCCGTACCCCCCGACGAAGTCGTCGACGGCCACCTCGGCGCCGGTGTCGTCGACGAAGTAGAGGGTGTCACCGCTGGCCCGGGAGTAGGGCACGGCCAGGCCCAACTGGTCGAGTAGTCCGCCGAGGTGCGCCTCGGCCAGCTCGGGGAGTTCGGTGGTCACGGCGGCCACCTCAGACACTGTCGCCGTAGGCGTTGTCGACCGCGTAGCGCCACTTGCCGTCGGAGCCCCGGCGCAGGACGTCCAGCCCCGTCCCGGTCAGGTGCGTGGTGCCGCCCGCGCCGTCCGGGTGATCGATGCTCCAGTCCACCACGAGCAGCGCGGCGTCGCCGGCGACGTACGACTCGCGCAGCTCGGCGCGCATCGACGGGCGGGACGCGACGAACTCGCGTACCGCGTCGACGTGCTCCTGGCCGCGCAGCGGCTTGCCCGGTTCCCAGATGGTCACCGCGTCGTCGGTGTAGAAGCTGAGCACCGTCTCCGCGTCGCCGGAGTTCATCGCGTTCACGTACCGGGCGGTTACCTGTCGGGCGTCGTCGGCCAGCTGGGTGTCGTCCACTGAGGAGGTCATGCGTACACACCTGCCTTTCGGTAGTTGGGCACAACATAGAAGCCATGGGTGACTGTGCAGTCACTCAGCGGTAATCGTCATTCCATCGACGGTCATCGAGAGAGTCGAGCGACTGGAGCGTGACTGAGCGCTGACGCTCCGTCGCCGATCCATTGATAGAAACGGATCAACCGCCGACTGCGGTTCCCAGGGGAAGCGACGAAGGGCAACCGAACGCGATGACCCACGACACGCACGCCGACGCCCCGACCACCGACACACCCGGCGCCCCGCACACCGCCGACACCGCGGTGGCCGTGGTCGGACTCTCCTGCCGCCTACCCGGCGCGGCGGACCCGGAGGCGTTCTGGGAACTGCTGGCCCAGGGCCGCGACGCCGTCACCGACGCACCCGCCGACCGCCGCCCCTCCGGCGACGACCACACCCCGGGCGCCCTGCGCGGCGGATTCCTGGACCGGCCCGGCGACTTCGACGCCGCCTTCTTCGGCATCTCCCCGCGCGAGGCCGCAGCCACCGACCCCCAGCAGCGGCTCGTCCTGGAACTGGTCTGGGAAGCCCTGGAGGACGCGGGCATCGTCCCCGCCGACCTGGCCGGCACACCGACCGCCGTCTACGTGGGGGCACTGCGCGACGACTGGGCCGGCCTGATCCACCGCGCCGGACCGGACGCGGTCACCGGGCACACCAACACCGGCACCCACCGCGGACTCATCGCCAACCGCGTCTCGTACGCGCTGGATCTGCGCGGCCCCAGCATGGTCGTCGACACCGCCCAGTCGTCGTCACTGGTCGCCGTGCACCTCGCCGCCGAGGCCGTCCGCGCCGGCACCGTTCCGCTGGCCGTCGCAGCCGGGGTCAACCTCAACCTGCTCGCCGACGGCGTGCACACCGCGCAACGCTTCGGAGGACTGTCCCCGGACGGCCGTTGCCACACCTTCGACGAACGCGCCAACGGCTACGTCCGCGGCGAGGGCGCGGCCGTCGTGGTCCTCAAACCCCTGACGCAGGCCCACGCCGACGGCGACGACGTCCTCGCCGTCCTGCACGGCAGCGCGGTCAACAACGACGGCGCCACCACCGGACTGACCGTGCCCAGCGCAGACGCCCAACAGCGGATGCTGACCCGGGCGCACACCGCCGCCGGCATCGACGCCGCCGACGTGCAGTACGTGGAACTGCACGGCACCGGCACCCCCGTCGGCGACCCGATCGAGGCGGCCGCGCTCGGCGCCGTCTTCGCCGCCGGCCGCGACCCGGCCGACCCGCTCCTCGTGGGCTCGGTGAAAACCAACATCGGCCACCTCGAAGGCGCCGCCGGCATCGCCGGACTGGTCAAGGCCGTGCTGAGCATCCGGCACCGGATGCTGCCGCCCAGCCTGCACTTCGCCCGACCCCACCCGGCCATCCCCCTGTCCGAACTGCGACTGCGGGTCGCCACCGCGCACAGCCCGTGGCCGCACCCCGACCGGCCGCTGATCGCCGGGGTGAGCAGCTTCGGCATGGGCGGCACCAACTGCCACGTGGTGATCGGCGAGCCACCACCGTCGCCGGCGTCCACCCCGACCGACCCCCTGCCGACCGGCCCCGCGCTGGTCACGCTCTCCGCCCGGACCGCACCGGCCCTGCGCGAGCAGGCCACCCGGTTGCTCGAGCACACCGGCCGCCACCCCGCCACCCCGCTGGCCGGCCTCGCGCACGCGCTGGCCACCTCCCGGACCGCCTTCCGGCACCGGGCCGCGGTGTGGGCGGACGACCACGCCGAGCTGACCGCCGCCCTCACCGCCCTGGCCGACGGCACGCCCTCGGCCCACCTGGTCACCGGCGAGACCGCCACCCATCCCGGCGTCGGAGTGCTGTTCACCGGCCAGGGCGCGCAACGCATCGGGATGGGCCTCGGGCTGCGCACCGCATTCCCCGTGTACGCCGCAGCCTTCGACGAGGTCTGCGCACACCTCGACCCGCTGCTGCCCCGCCCGCTGGCCGACATCATCGGCACCGGTGACAGGCTCGACGGCACCGACCTGGCCCAGCCTGCGCTGTTCGCCGTCGAGGTCGCCGCGTACCGCCTGATCGAGTCCTGGGGGGTCACCACCGCCCGGCTGCTCGGCCACTCCATCGGTGAGATCGCCGCAGCCCATGTCGCCGGGGTGCTGTCGCTGCCCGACGCCTGCACCATGGTCGCCGCCCGCGGCGCACTGATGCGCGACCTGCCCGCCGGGGGCGCCATGATCGCCGTGGACGCCCCGCCGGACGGACTGCGCCCGTTCGTCGACGCCACCCCGGACCGGCTGGCCGTGGCCGCGGTCAACGGTGTGCGGGCCACCGTGCTCTCCGGCGCCGGCGCGGAGATCGACGCGGCCGCCCAGGCCCTGCGCGCCGCCGGGCACCGGGTCAAGCGGCTCACCGTCAGCCACGCCTTCCACTCACCGCTGATGGAACCGATGCTGCCCGCCTTCCGCCAGGTCGTCGCCGGGCTCACCCTGCGACCGCCGCGCCTGCCGGTGGTCTCCACCCGCACCGGTGGCCTGGCCGCGGACGCCCTGACCACCGTGGACCACTGGGTCGCCCAGATCCGCGAACCCGTGCTGTTCGCCGCGGCCGTCCGCGCCGCCGCCGACGCCGCGCCCGCGATGATCGAGGCCGGTCCGGACGGCGTCTGCGCGGCCCTGGTCCCCGGCTGCGGACTCGACGACGGCACCGTCGTCGCGGTGCCGCTGCTGCGCGCCGGAACCGACGAAACCCGGTCGGCGCGCACCGCCCTGGCCCGGCTGCACGTGCGCGGTGTCCACACCGACCCGGCGGTCTGGGCGCCGCCGGTCGGACGGCGGCCGCGGCTGCCCACGTACGCCTTCCAGCGGCAGGACTTCGGCACCGGCCCGGCCGCCGCGCCCGCGCGCCCGCCCACCCCGGCCGCACCGCCCACCCCGACGGCAGCGCCCGTCCCGACGGCAGGGCCCATCGAAACGCCGCGGATCGACACGTCGGCGCTGGTGGCCGCGCACGTCGCGGCGGTCCTCGGCGTGCCCGACCCCGACCTGGTCGATCGTCAGGCCACCTTCCGCGACCTCGGCGTCGACTCGCTGATGGCCGTCGAACTACGCGACGCGTTGGCCGCCGCGACCGGCACCACGCTTCCCACCGGCCTGCTGTTCGACCACCCCACCCCGGACGCCCTCGCCGCCCACCTCGCCGGCCGCACCCCCGCCGCCACGGGCACCGACGCCACGGCCGCCGCCGGCGAGCCGATCGCCATCGTCGGCATGGCCTGCCGCTACCCGGGCGGCGCCGACACCCCGGACGCGCTGTGGCAGCTGATCGTCGACGAACGCGACGCCGTCGGACCGTTCCCCACCGACCGTGGCTGGCCCGCCGCCCTGTTCCACCCCGACCCCGACCACCCCGGCACCAGCTACGTGCGCGAGGGCGGATTCCTGCCCGACGCCGCCGCGTTCGACCCCGCCTTCTTCGGCATCTCGCCCCGTGAGGCGCTGGCCATGGACCCGCAACAGCGGCTGCTGCTGCTCACCGCCTGGGAAGCCCTGGAACGCGCCGGCATCGACCCGGAAACCCTGCGCGGCAGCCGCACCGGGGTGTTCGTCGGCGGCACCGGCGGCGACTACGGCCCCCGCATGCACGACGGCGGCACCGCCGGCGAGGGCCACATCCTCACCGGCACCACACCCAGCGTGATGTCCGGGCGCATCGCCTACCACCTCGGCCTGGCCGGCCCGGCGCTCACCGTGGACACCGCCTGCTCGTCCTCGCTGGTCGCCCTGCACCTGGCCGTCCGGTCGCTGCGCAGCGGAGAGTCCACGACCGCTCTGGCCGGCGGCGTCACCGTGCTCGCCACCCCCGGCATGTTCCTGGAGTTCTCCCGCCAGCGCGGCCTCGCCCCCGACGCCCGATGCAAGTCGTTCGCCGCCGCGGCCGACGGCACCGCCTGGGCCGAGGGCGCCGGCCTGCTGGTCCTGCAACGACTCAGCGACGCCCGCCGCGCCGGACGCCCCGTGCTGGCCGTCATCCGCGGCTCCGCGGTCAACTCCGACGGCGCCTCCAACGGACTGACCGCCCCCAGCGGCCTGGCCCAGCGCCAGGTCATCCACACCGCGCTGGCCGACGCCGCACTGGCCCCGCACGACGTCGACGCCATCGAAGCACACGGCACCGGCACCGCCCTCGGCGACCCGATCGAGGCCGAGGCGCTGGCCGCCGCGTACGGGCCCGGCCGCGAACGTCCACTGTGGCTGGGCTCGTTGAAGTCGAACATCGGCCACACGCAGGCCGCCGCCGGGGTCGCCGGCGTCATCAAGCTGGTGCAGGCCATGCGCACCGGCACCCTGCCACGCACCCTGCACGTGGACGCGCCGACCCCCCGGGTCGACTGGGCGGCCGGCCCGCTGCGCCTGCTCACCGAGGCCCGCCCGTGGCCGACCGACGCCACCCGCCGGGCCGCCGTCTCCTCGTTCGGCATCAGCGGCACCAACGCCCACCTGATCCTGGAACAGGCACCCCGCGACCCGGACCCGCAACCACCCGCCGAGGTGCCCGTACCCTGGCTGATCAGCGCCCGCGACCCGGACGCTGTCGCCCGGCAGGCCGGCCGGCTGCACGCCGCACTGGCCGCCGGCGACGCCCCCCACCCCGCCGCCGTGGCCCGCACGCTGGCCGGCCGGACCCGGTTCCCGCACCGCGCCGCGGTCGTCGCCCGCACCCACACCGACCTGCTCGCCGGCCTGACCAGCCTGGCCACCGGGACGGACGACGCCCGGGTGGTCCGTGGCCTCGCCGAGCGGCCCGCCCGCGTCGCGTTCGTCTTCGCCGGCCAGGGCGCCCAACGGCCCGGGATGGGCGCCGAGCTGGCCGACGCCTTCCCCGTCTTCGCCGCCGCGCTGCACGAGGTCGCCGCCGCCCTGGACCCGCACCTGGACCGCGCGTTGACCGACGTGCTCAGCGCCGAGGACGTGCACCGCACCCGGTACGCCCAGCCGGCGCTGTTCGCCGTCGAGGTCGCCCTGGCCCGGTTGCTGGCCCACCACGGCCTGCGACCGGATCTGGTCGCCGGTCACTCGGTCGGCGAGGTGGCCGCCGCGCACGTGGCCGGGGCGCTGACCCTGCCCGAGGCGGCCGCCCTGGTCGCCGCGCGCGGCCGGCTGATGGACCGGGCCCGCTCCGGCGGGGCGATGCTGGCGGTGCAGGCCAGCGAACAGGAGGTGCAGGCCACGCTGGCCGCGTACCCGCAACTGAGCCTGGCCGCGGTCAACGGACCGACGTCGGTGGTGCTCTCCGGTGACCCCGACCCGATCGTGGAAGCGGCCGCACACTGGGCCGTCAAGGGCCGACGCACCCGGCGGCTGCGCGTGAGCCACGCCTTCCACAGCGCCCACATGGACGAGATCCTCACCGAGTTCGCCGAGGTGGCCGCAGCCCGCGAGGTCACCGAGCCGCAGGTGCCGTTCATCTCCACCGCGACCGGCGACCGGCTGCCCGGCGACCGGCTGGCCGACCCCGCCTACTGGACCGGCCAGCTGCGCGGGACCGTCCGGTTCGCCGACGCGGTGACCAGCCTGCGCACCCTCGGAGCCACCGTCTTCGTCGAGGTGGGACCGGACGCCGCGCTGGTCCCGGCGATCCTGCAGACGCTTGGCGACGCCAACGCCACCGTGATCTCCACCGGTCGCGCCGGCCGCCCGGAACCGGAGACCGCCATCCTGGCCGTGGCCGCCGCACACACCGCGGGCGCCCCGCTCGATCCCGCCTCGATCGGCGTCGGCTCACCGCCGGCGGACCTGCCCACGTACCCGTTCCACCTGGACCGCTACTGGCTCGCCCCACGCACCTCGGCCGACCCGACCGCACACCCGCTGCTGCACACCACGGTGGACCTGGCCGACCGGGCCAGCCTGGTCCTCGCCGGGGAACTGTCCCGGTCGGACCTGCCGTGGCTGGCCGACCACGTGATCAACGGCGCTGCGCTGGTGCCCGCCACCGCGTTCCTGGAGATGGCCCGGGTGGCCGGCGAACGGGCCGACGCGACCCGACTGGACGAGCTGACCCTGGCCGCCCCGCTCGCCGTCCCCGCCCAGGGCACCCTGCAGGTCCAGGTCAGCGTGGACGAACCGGACCCCGACGGCGGTCGCCGCTTCACCGTGCACGCCCGGGCCGACAGCGGCGCGGCCCCGCAGGACTGGCGACGCTGCGTCACCGGCCGACTCGTCCCGACCACCGTCGCCGGCACCGGGCCCGCGGACGCGCCGTGGCCGCCGCCGGGTGCGGTCGAGGAACCCATCGCCGACCTCTACCCCCGGCTCGCCGAGGCCGGCTACGACTATCGCGGCGACTTCACCGCGGTCCGCCGGCTGTGGCGGGTCGGCGACGAGGTCTGCGCCGACCTGGAACTGCCCAGCGACGCCGACCCCGCCCGCTACCGCATCCACCCGGCGTTGCTCGACGCCGCCCTGCACCCGGTCGTGCTGCAGGCCGCATCCCGCACCGCCCCGGGCCGCATCCGGCTGCCCTTCACCGTCACCGGCGCCGATCTGACCGGCACACCCGGCCACGCCCTGCGGGCCCGGATCACCCCGGCCGGCCCCGACACGGTGACCATCACCCTCACCGACGCCACCGGCCGCCCGGTCGGCCGGATCGAGGGGCTCACCCTGCGCGAGGTGGACACCCGCGACCTGGCCGCCGCCACCGGCGGCACCGGCGGGCTCTGGACACTCGGCTGGCAGCCACTGCCCGCCCCGTCCCGCCCGGCCGACCCCCGCGAGGTGCTCACCCTGGACGGTGACGACGACCCGCTGACCGCCGTCCGCACCGCCCTGCACACGGTGCGCGAACGGCTCACCGGCCCACTCACCGTGGTGACCCGCCACGCGGTCAGCACCCCCGGCGATCCCGCCCCCGATCCGGCCGGCGCGGCCGTCTGGGGCCTGCTGCGCAGCGTCCAGGCCGAACATCCGGACGTCACCCTGGTCGACCTCGGCGACGGTGCCGGCCCGGAGGCGGTGGCCGCCGCCGTCGCCACCGGCGAACCGCAGGTCGCCGTGCGCGGCGGCACACTGCTGGCACCCCGCCTCGGCCCGGCGCCCGCCACCGGGGACGCACCGGTGATCGACCCCGCCGGCACGGTCCTGATCACCGGCGGCACCGGCGGGCTGGGCCGGCTGATCGCCGAGCACCTGGTCACCACGTACGGGGTGCGTCACCTCGTCCTGGTCAGCCGACGCGGCCCGGACGCCCCGGACGCCGCCGCGGCCACCGCCGCGCTGCGCGAGAACGGTGCCGAGGTCCGCGTGGTGGCCGCCGACGTCACCGACCGCGACGCCGTCGCCGCCGTGCTGGCCGCCATCCCGGCCGCGCACCCGCTGACCGCGATCGTGCACGCCGCCGGAGTGGTCGACGACGCCACCGTGGCCACCCTCACCGACGAGCAACTGGACCGGGTGTGGCGAGTCAAGGTGGACGCTGCCCAGCACCTGCACGACCTGACGGCCGACCAGCCGCTGACCGCGTTCGTGCTGTTCTCCTCGATCGCCGGAGTGCTGGGCACGGCCGGGCAGGCCGGGTACGCGGCAGCAAACTGCGCCCTCGACGCCCTGGCTGCGCACCGGCACGCCGCCGGGCTGCCCGCCACCTCACTGGCCTGGGGCCTGTGGGACACCACCACCGGGATGGGCGCGGCGCTGCGGGACGCCGACATCGCCCGCTGGGCCCGGCTCGGCATCGAACCGCTGACCCCCGCCCACGGCCTCGCCCTGTTCGACCGGGCGCTGCGTTCATCCGAACCGGTCCTCGTGCCGGTGGCCCTGGAACCGGCACGGCTGCGCACCGACGACCCGCTGCCGGCACCCCTGCGCGCGCTGGCACCGGCCCGTCCGCGCCGGGCCGCCGCGCCCCCGAGCGGCGACTGGGCGGCGCACGCCGCCAGGCTCGACGAATCGGAACGGCACGCGTACGCGCTGGACACCGTCCGGACCGCCGCCGCCGCGGTGCTCGGCCACGACAGCCCGGCCGGTGTGCTGCCGGAGGTGCCGTTCCGCGACGCCGGCTTCGACTCGCTGACCGGAGTCGACCTGCGCAACCGCCTTACCGCCCTCACCGGCCTGCCGCTGCCGGCGACGCTGGTCTTCGATCACCCGACCCCGGCCGCAATCGCCGAATATCTGGTCGCAACGGTCAACGGTCCCGCCGCCGAGCAGGCCCCGGCTGCGGTGGTGGTGGCCGATGAGGATCCGGTGGTGATCGTTGGTATGGGGTGTCGTTTCCCGGGGGGTGTCACGTCACCGGATGGGTTGTGGGATCTGGTGGTGGGGGAGCGGGATGCTGTCGGCCTGTTCCCGGAGAACCGGGGTTGGCCGGCTGATCTGGTCGATCCGGATCCGGAGGCGGTGGGGAAGTCGTATGCGGGTGAGGGCGGCTTCCTGTATGACGCGGATCTGTTTGATGCGG